>JAGRDI010000131.1:5917-7279 GCA_020432765.1 Anaerolineales bacterium
TTCAAATACCAGAGTCCCCGGATGTCATTATGGATGTGGCATTAAGTTCTGACGGCAGGCTACTTGCTACAGCAGAACTTTTTGGTGGAGTTCATCTTTGGGATATGCAAACAAAAGAAGCGTTAATCGTTTTTGAAGAATTTTCTGGCATCAGTCATTTCGTCAGCTTTGCCCAAAATGATACAGTTTTGATTTCTGCTGGAGAGGATAAAACCATTCGACTTTGGAATTTATTAACCTTTGAACTAATTCAGGAAATCGAGATTAAACAAGGCATCTCAGACATGGCTATACATCCATCAGGTAATCTTATTGCATCTTGTAGTGGAGAACAATATATAAAACTCTGGGAATTAAAATGACAAAAGTTAGTAATCGATCAGTGGATTTGTACCGGGTCTTTGATCACACCGCGTTGTAACAGATCGTCTTGATAGCCAACATCCCAATTGTCTGGTGGTGTGGTTTTTTGGATAGCAACGGCCGTATTCTTATAATCAGGAATCTTGGCACGTTGATCGATCCGATCCAACGTCAACTTATTGGCCGCTGCTTCTGCAAAGTGGAACGGAATAAAAATTGTGCCGTGCGGCGACCGTTCCGTCATCAATACACGCAGCTTTATCTCGCCGCGCCGTGACCTGACTGCCACCCAATCACCTGTAATCAAACCTAATTCGGCCGCATCATGCGGATGCATCTCACAAATCGCCTCTGGGAACGCATCTTCCAGGCGTGAGTTGCCGCTCATCGTGCTGCCGTGCCAATGATACAGCACGCGCCCCGTACTCAAATTAAACGGATACTCCGCATCAGGTTGTTCTGATTCCGTGCCATAATCCACCTTCCAGAACTTCCCGCGTCCGCGTGGGAATTCATCTGCAAACAAAAACGGCGTGCCCGGATGGTCAAAGCTGGGGCACGGCCAATGCACACCCCCTTCGCGCTCGATACGCGCATAATCAATGCCCAGGAATTCGGGCGTCAATAACCGCATCTCTTCCCAAATTTCAGAGGGGTGGTTGTAATCAAAACCAGCCGAAAGCGACACGCCTAAACGTTTCTCTACCCGGCGTGCCAAATCGCTGATAATTTCCCAATCGGGCCGTGAATTCCCGACCGGTTCCACCGCTTTACGGCAGCGCTGCACACGCCGGTCTGTGTTCGTGAAGGTGCCATCTTTCTCTGCAAAACTGGTCGCCGGCAAAATCACATCTGCCATTTCGCCCGTTTCGTTGATGAAAATATCCTGGCAGACCAAAAAATCAAGCGTCTCCAAAGCATGGCGTGTATGATCCTGATTAGGCTCACTCATCATCGGGTTTTCGCCCACCACAAACATGCCGCGAATCGCGCCTGTTA
>JAGRDI010000132.1 GCA_020432765.1 Anaerolineales bacterium
CAAGCTATGGTCTACAAATCCCTCAATAATTGGCCCAGAGCTTTGGAAAAGCTCGATCAATCTGTGGCTCTGGCTGTACCGGATAAATTCATTCGCAATTTCCTCGATTTAGGACCGAAAGTGCAGGTGTTGCTGCGTGAATTATACAAACAAGAATACCCTAAAAGCGTGAACGATCGGCCGTACATTGCCCAAATATTAGCAGCTTTCCCCAAGGCCAACGTAGACAACAACCCGCATGCAGCTCTAGCACACCTTTCCATTGATCCTTTAACACAGCGTGAACAGGATGTTCTTGAATTCCTGGCAAAAGATCTTTCTACCAAAGAAATTGCCAAAGAAATGCACATCACTTGGGCAACAACACGCACCCACATTAAACACATTTACTCCAAACTAGGCGTACACGGCCGTTATGAAGCCGTGCAGCGTGCCAAAGAACTCGAATTATTATAAGCGATCAGCCGCCGCTTCTTTCAGAAAAATATCCATGTTTCTACCCCATTGGGGTATTACAGCAGTCCAAAATTTTTTTATAATGATATCTGGGTTTGAGCTTTATATTGCCTTCAGAAACTACCAAACCTCCTTGTATAGGCCATTAATTAAAAGTTAAAAAGTTTTCTGGCAGGGTCTTTGCAACCCGGCTATCACTGAAAAAGGAAAGTTTGATCGTGAAGCCTCCTTATGATCGTTCTGGTATCTACGCTATTCATATAGCCGGCAGGCTGGATGCAAGCCTGGCAGATCGTTTAGGTGGTTTGACTATCACTACCATTGAGCCAGACGATGAAAGCAACCAGCCAGTAACGATTTTAAAAGGGTGTTTACCTGATCAAGCTGCCTTGTTTGGCGTTTTAACCACTTTATATAACTGGCACTATTCTTTACTTTTTGTCAGGTATCTCAGGCCCAATTAACAATGAGAGCGACCATATAGCCACAAATAACGAAATCTCTCAGCGGTCTTGCTGGCGGGTTCCAGTTTAGGCAATACTGAAACGTTAGTCATGACTCTGGTGGCCTCTCTAATTTTGGTGGTGGTGTTGATTGCGATTAACGGCGAAATAGGTAAACGAGAAACGGCCGTTGCAAAAGCAAACACATAACCTTTTATTTGCATGATACTGGCAATGGTGCCAGATCAAATCAATACATTTCTATTTAGGAGAACGATCATGAGTAAAAAAGATAAAAAAGAAAAATCAGCAGTGTTTAATATCCTGGCCTTTAACTTTGCTGGCGAAAAAACAGCAGAAGAAACCGTCAAAGAGATTAAAAAATCTGGCGCATTGGATGGTCAGATCATCGTAGCCGAAGCGATTGTCTCTGTGGATGAAAAGGGTAAATCGCATATCCACGAACCGGGACACGGTATTGCCGGCGGCACAGTGGGTGCTGTGGCTGGTGGTTTACTGGGATTGATTGGCGGCCCCGCCGGGCTGCTGGCCTGGACGGTTGGCGGTGCTGTGGTTGGTGGTGCAGCGGGCAAATATCTGGGACGGCCGTTTTCCAAAGGCGATCTCAAAGAAATTGGTGATGCCATGCAGCCCGACACCTCCGCATTCCTGCTGTTGGTAGAAGATTGGGCCAGTGAGACCGTCATTAACAAACTGGACGGCTTTAACGCCAACGTCGTCACCCTCACGGTTGGGGATGAACTCTCCGGCGAAATTGCCCAGATGGTAGCTGGCGAAGCCACCGTGGATGCACCGGCGGATGATGATGCAAAAGCAGATGACGACTCAAAAGCAGACAGTGACGATTCAGGTTCTGATACATAACTGCTGATCAATGGCGAGATGGGGACTGAATATCCCCATCTCCAATTACTGATGGGATAAGGAGTTATACATGTCTGAAATAGATGTAGAAATGGAAGAAGTTGCCACTGCCGACGAGATCGAAGCGCTTTTTGCTCAATCGGCCGCCGGAATGTCCTATAAAAACGGCCGTTTAACCCTAAACGGAATCGCTCCCACCACCCTGATGTTCTCCGACCGGCCACAGCGAGTCACCGGCCACGTCCCCACCGAAGAGTTCCTGGATTCCTGGGGTGACGGAGACAACAACTTTGCCGATGATCCACCGAATGCCGTGCTGTCCATCTTCTCAGAGGATGAAGTCAACGATGTTGTTATCGTCCTGCAAGACCCGGCCTTGGACGCCGGTAACTTAAGCTACCAGGTTAAGATTCTGGATGGTGAGATGCCGTCCAGCGGTGAGGCCAGTTCGCTTTTCATCGACATGATAGGTCGCCCGCTGTCACCAGTATCAATCGCTGGCGTGCGGCGGCGAGGACGTCGCCGTGGCCGCAGAAGAGAGCGCCGACGAATGCACAGACGTATGATGTACTAGAAATATTGTCACCACCAGATGCTTTGAGACCTTTTAGTCTGAAATCACATTAAAAAGGAGAATATCTCATGTTAGAAAAACTCAGTGAAAGTTCTGGCTCCGTTGTGGGCTACAAAGTTGTAGGCAAAGTCACTGCCGAAGATTATCAGAAACTAGAACCGGAGGTAAAGACTCTGGTCGAGAAATACGACGATGACGTATGTCTCCTGCTTAACTTGCAAGAATTCGCTGGTGAAGAAGCCAAAGCCTGGCTGCCCGACTTGAAATTCGGTCACCATTTCCATGACAAAATAGCCAAGATGGCCATCGTTGGTGACAAACGGTGGGAAAAGTGGATGACCTCCCTCGTTGATCCCTTCTATGCTAAAGATGCCAAATTCTTCCATCCGGAAGACATAGACAAGGCATGGGCCTGGCTGCGGGAAAACAAGTAAGTACAATAAAGGGTCAGTGCCAAAATCGTGGATTTTTGGTACTGGTCACTTTTTCTCGCACACACCTCGCGTTAGTCGCCTTGCGAAAGTAGATGGAGATAACAGCAACCAATTGGAGGTTTGCAATGACTGAACAAAAAACATTGCCTGAACGGCATGCCGAAGAAATTTTTAAGGGAAAGATCGAACTCGATGTGCGCGACTCAGTGCCTGACTGGGGGCCATACAAACCCCCGCAGGCACCCCGGGATGCCCCTAACGTGCTCTTCGTCCTGTACGACGATACTGGGTTGGCCGCCTGGTCACCCTACGGTGGCGCCATCAACATGCCGGCAGCGCAGAAACTTGCCGACAACGGCTTGATGTACACCCAGTGGCACACAACCGCCTTGTGCGCGCCGACCCGCTCCACCTGCTTGACCGGCCGCAACCACCACGTTAACGGCTTCGCTGAAATCGTAGAAGCTTCCAACGGCTTCCCCGGCTATCACGCCCGCATCCCCGATCAGTGCGCCACTATCTCTCACATCCTTCAGGACGCTGGTTGGAGCACGTTCTGGATCGGTAAAAATCACAACGTACCCGAGCAGGATAACGCCCCCGGCGGCTACCGGGGCACCTGGCCCTTGCAAAAGGGCTTCGACCGCTTCTACGGCTTCCTGGGCGGTGAGACCAACCAGTGGTATCCGGATCTGGTCGAAGACAACCACTCCATCGACCAACCCTACCTGCCCGAGGAAGGCTATCACCTGTCCAAGGATCTGGCCGACCAGGCCATCCGTATGATCCGCGACCAGAAGGCCAGCAACCCCTCCAAACCCTGGTACATGTGGTTCTGCCCCGGGGCCAACCATGCGCCCCACCAGGCCCCACAAGAGTACATCGACAAATATAAGGGCAAATTCGACGACGGCTATGAAGCCTACCGTGAATGGGTGCTGGAACGGATGATCGAGAAGGGCGTTTTCCCCGAAGGTACACAACTGACCCCGTTTAACCCGATGCCAGAGGACCAGGCGAACCCGCTTGATGTCGTTCTGCCGTGGGATAGCTTGAGCGCTGACCAGAAGAAGCTCTTCTCGCGCATGGCCGAGGTCTGGGCCGGTTTCTCCGAGTACACCGATGCGCAGATCGGGCGCATCTTCGATTATCTGGAGGAATCAGGCCAGTTTGATAACACACTCATACTTTATGCTGCCGACAACGGCACTTCCGGCGAAGGCTCACCCAACGGTTCGGTTAACGAAAACAAGTTCTTCAACGGCTTTCCCGATGATCTTCAGGAGAACCTGACGATGATCGATAAACTCGGCGGGCCGGATGCCTACAACCACATGCCCACCGGCTGG
>JAGRDI010000133.1:0-1505 GCA_020432765.1 Anaerolineales bacterium
TATCCGGTTCAAAGCTCGGTTCACCCACAACACCGGCATCAATCATGAGCACATGGTGACCGCGCTCCTCGATTTGGCGTTTGACAAAGGCGAAATCTGCCCCTTTGGTGTCCAACGCCCCAATTAATGCTATCGTCTTTGACATCAGGCTAACAAACCTCTCAAAAACTTCAGCCCATCGGCCGCTAATTCATCCTGGCTGCCGGCCAATGAGCGCCAGATCGCGGCTGCTTTGGCAATCGACTGCACATCAGAGGTAAACGATTCAATCACCACTGGGCCATCATAACCAATGTCACCCAATGCACTCTGTACTTCATCCCAGGCGACATTGCCGGAACCAGGCGCTCCACGATCATTTTCACACGCATGTAGATGGCACAACCGTGAACCTGTGGCGCGAATGGCAGCGCCCAACGATTTTTCCTCGATATTCATGTGGAATGTGTCCAGCATAATTTGACAAGCAGGATGATCAACGCGATCAACAACTTCAATTGCCTGTGCTGCTAGATTGATAAAGCTGGTTTCAAAACGATTGAGCGGCTCAATCCCCATCACCACGCCATTGTCCCCCGCGTACGCAGCGAGTTCACTCAGGTTCATCACCAACAAATCAACATCACGTGCCCTTTCTTCCGCACTGGCTTGCCATGTGCGCCCAACTGCTGAATATATCGGTCCCACCAAATTCGTCGCGCCGATGACGCGGTTAGCATCAATGCATTGACGGATATACGCCATGCCATTGTCACGCACAGCTTTTTCGGGATGGATCAGATCGCGATCCGGTCCCATGGCAGCGCAGGTGCTAACGCCCAAGTCATATTCAGCGACCAATTCAGCAGCATGCCCATAATCGAACCCGCCAATGTTTTCAAGCGGGAATTCGATCCAATCAAAACCAAGCGCGGCGACCTTGGGCACAAGTTCTTCTAATGTTTTGTTGGTCAATGGTGCCGTCCAAACCCAGGTATTCACACCAAATTTCATTGCTTCACCCCTTTTCTCCGGCACTTGAAAATCATATCTTGATTATTAAGTGCCTATTCCACGCGACGGCCGTTGCCGTCAAAATAATGCAGCCTATCGCGTACAATGTTAAAATTCAAATCATCATCTATGCGAAAATGCGTCTGCCCCGTCACCAGACTTAATATCGTTGTCGCACCCGCCTGTATATGCAGCACCGTTTCAACGCCTAAAGGTTCAACCAATGTCACCTTACCCGAAAATTCACCGTCAACGCCAGGTTGAATATCCTCTGGCCGTACGCCTAGCGTAAATTCACTCGGCAGTTCACCTCTAACTGACCCAACCGGCATTTGCAGCGGACTATCCTTGACAAACACCGTGCCATTTTCGCGTTCCGCATTCAATAAGTTAATGCGCGGCGAGCCGACCAGTTCCGCCACAAATACCGAGGCTGGCCGATCATAAATATCGTTGGGCGACCCAATTTGCACCAGACTGCCTGCATTCAAGACCCCAATGCGATCCGCCAT
>JAGRDI010000133.1:1580-1926 GCA_020432765.1 Anaerolineales bacterium
CGCAAGGCTTCGCGCAGCTTTGCATCCAGGTTGGAGAGCGGCTCATCCATCAAATAGATACGCGGATTGCGCACAATCGCACGGCCGATCGAGACACGCTGCATTTCACCACCAGAAAGCTTCGAGGTTTTGCGCTCAATCAGATGGGTAATGCGCAAAATCTCACACGCTTCCTCTACCCGTTTTTTGATTTCATCTTCCGGCAATTTATGCACGGGTGAGCGTAATGGAAAGGCCAAGTTATCGTAAACCGTCATGTTAGGAAACAGCGAATAGTGTTGAAAAAGCATGGCCACATCACGCGAGGCTGGCGTCAAACCATCAACAGTCTGCCCATCGAACAGGC
>JAGRDI010000134.1 GCA_020432765.1 Anaerolineales bacterium
GCCCCATTTCAGTCATCAACTTTATGTAAACCGAGACTGGTGTTTCCAAATCCGCAGCAAACTCACGATACACCGGAATCAAATTCGCCGGTCCAGCAGCCAACTCGCGAAATTGATCAAGTGAAGGGGTATAAACATCCATATGTTTCTCCAAAATTTAAAGTCTGAAAGCCAGTCAGCCGGTCAGCCAAAAGCTAACCGGCTGAAATGCTGACTAGCTGAAATGCTTTTTTTACATCTTCACATCCGGCAAAATTTTCATAGCCGCTGCGATCTCTTCTTCAGGATAAGCAAAATCTTCTAAATTGCCCTGTAAATATTCTGCGTAAGAAGCCATGTCAAAGTGACCATGTCCGCTCAAATTGAAAGCAATCACCTTTTCTTCGCCGCTTTCTTTGCAAGTCAAAGCTTCATCAATCGCCACACGAACCGCATGAGCGGATTCAGGTGCGGGTATAATGCCTTCGGCTCTGGTAAACAGCAATGCGCCTTCGAACGTCGCCAATTGATGTACGGCACGCGCTTCAACGTCACCATTAGCAACCAGCGCACTGACCTGCGGTGACATACCATGATAACGTAAACCACCAGCGTGAATCGACGGCGGTATAAAGGTATGTCCCAACGTGTGCATCTTGATGACAGGAGCCATTTGGGCCGTATCGCCATAATCAAATGTATAATCGCCCTTGGTCAATGTTGGTGAAGCAAATGGTTCGGCTGCGATGACCTTCGTCTTTTTGCCATCAGTAAAGTTTTTATGCAAGAACGGGAAGGCAAACCCGCCAAAATTCGAGCCGCCGCCGGTGCAAGCAATAACGACATCAGGATATTCGCCGGCCATTTCGAACTGCTCAATCGTTTCCTGCCCAATCACGGTCTGGTGCAGCAGCACATGATTCAGGACAGAACCCAGACTGTATTTTTTGACGCCGCCTGAGGTCGCAGCTACTTCTACAGCTTCTGAAATAGCAATACCCAAAGAGCCAGGATTGTTTGGATCGGTTGCCAAAATTGAACGGCCGTACTGCGTGCGATCACTCGGACTGGCAAAGACATCAGCACCAAACGAATTCATAATAATACGCCGGTATGGCTTCAAGCCATACGAAACCTTTACCATGTAAACTTCCAGATCCAAATCAAAGAAATTACATGCCATCGCCAGTGCCGATCCCCATTGTCCGGCTCCGGTTTCGGTGGTCAACGCCTTGGTACCTGCGTCTTTGTTGTAGAATGCCTGCGCAACGGCCGTATTCGGTTTATGCGAACCCACCGGTGAAACACCTTCATATTTGTAATAAATATGCGCCGGCGTTTCTAGTGCACGCTCCAAACGATGCGCACGGAAAAACGGGGTTGGTCGCCAGAGCTTATAAATTTCACGTACCGGTTCAGGAATCTCAATCCAACGCTCGGGACTCATTTCTTGCATGATCAGGCTCATCGGGAATAGCACACTCAAAAAATCAGGTGTCACCGGCTCCAATGTGCCCGGATGCAAAACCGGGGCTGGCGGCACAGGCATATCTGCATTAATGTTGTACCACGCCTTGGGAACTCTACTTTCATCTAACAAATATTTATATTGCTCACTCATCGTTTTCTCCTTGGTAAAACGAATTTGCAAATCGATAGGCGATTTACAAAATCGCGCTACAGTTTTTTCAGCTATCAACTTTTGCTGAAAACAGAAATGCTGACCAACTGACCAGCTAAAAACAAAAAACGCCCTCATCCCCAAAAGGGACGAGAGCGTTATAGTTATCTCCCGCGGTGCCACCCCGCTTAAGCCAACCCCTCTAAAAACAAAAACGCCCTGTGACAGCGCGTTAACAAATAGAAGCCAGCTTCACTTTTCAATTCTCACTTGACAATTAGCTGTAGACAATCAGCCATTGACCATTGAAAATCATTGCCCTGGTAACGGTGGCATCTCCGGCACGGGCTACTATCATTTCGCCCAGGCAACTCATCGGCCCATTCACTTACTGCGCTGATGTCAACCTCTCAGCAGTTTGGTTAACTCTCTGCGACCCGCTTTGTAAGTTACTCTTCCGAATCAATGTTATTGCATGTTCAATTGCGCCAAATATTAGCATGAGCTACAGCTCATGTCAAGCTCAATTTCTGCGCCCTATATTCGCAATGACGACTAACGGCAAAGCTAAGGCGAGAATAATGAGTATCCAGGCGACCCAACCGGGTAAATTGACGTCCGCATTTTCAGATGCCGCTACCGGCAGCGCCACAATCGCTAAAATAATGACCATCATCACAAAAATATAAACTTTTCTGAACATGTTTCCTTCCTTGTAAATGGAGCGTGGGCAGCT
>JAGRDI010000135.1:0-4519 GCA_020432765.1 Anaerolineales bacterium
GCGATGTTTTTGCTGCCACAGCGTGTGGGTCTGAGTTGGATGGGTGTGTTAATTGGCGTAACAGCCATTGGTCAGACCATTCAGTTTGGCATGCTGCAAGCGCTTACTTTCATTTTACGGAGGGATAAAATGCGTAGCAAAAGTGCCTTACGATTTTTTGTAGGATTCAGTATTTGTTTTGTTTTAACTTTAGTTTTAGGCCAAGAAATTTTCGCGTTGACAGTGCCGCAAGATTTCGAGAATATCCAGGTGATTGGTGGGCTGGATGCTCCCGATGGCCTTGTTTTTTCGCCAGACGGCCGTATATTTATTAGCGAGCGCATAACCGGAAAACTGCTTGTCGCCAAATACAATGATCAAACAGATCAATGGATTCTCAATGCCACTCCGTTTTATACATTTGATGTCCCTCACGAACAGCGTCGTTCTGCTGGTTTACGCGACATCGCATTTGACCCTGATTTTGCCAATAATGGCTATATTTATGCTTATTACATGAAACATGGTGTGTTTCATAATCGCGTTGTACGCATCAAGGCGAGTACTGCGAATCCTGATCTGGCTGATGCGAGTTTTGGCGAACAATTGCTGTTCGAAGTACCGTTTAATTCAGCCTCTAATGCGAGTTCCGGCAGTCATAACGGGGGTGCAGTTGAGTTTGGTGCCGATGGTAAATTGTATTTCACCACGGGAGATGGTTGGGAAAACAGCACTGAAGGCTCTGCCGGTGATCCTGTGCAAAGTTTAACCACTTTTACTGGCAAAGTTTTCCGTATCAACCGCGATGGCTCTATTCCGAGTGACAATCCATTTTATAATTCTACCAGTGGCAATTACCGTGCAATCTATGCTTTAGGATTACGCAATCCTTATTCGATGTCAAGCCATCCACAAACGGGTATTTTGTATGTGAATGATGCTTATCAATATTTGACTACAGATTCTCATAAGGCTGACATTTTCATTCTAGAAGCTGGGGCTAATTATCGTTACCATCGTGACTGGAATTTTGACCCACCATTTACTATTGGAAATGTACGTTATCCTTGGGCAAATGCAGCTGCCGGTTCAACAGGTTTGTCAGATTATCTTGTTACAGGGGGCGCTTGGTATCCGAGCAGCGGACCATTTCCTAGTGAATATCATGGAGGATATTTTACAGCATTATGGGGCGAATTTTGGTACGAGCGTGGCCAGATCAATCTTATTGAATCGCCGACGAATACGGCCGTATCTGTTTTTGCATCTGATCTGGGTGAAGGCCCGGCTGGCAGCGAAGTCAAACCCGTTACGACACGTATTGGACCCGATGGTAATCTTTATTTTGTGATGACCACATATGTGACCAATATTGGTACAGTGCAAAGAATTCGTTATACACAACAATCGCAAGCTTCACCACCATTGGTTTGGCCAAATGGCGGCGATTTCTCGAGTCCGATCAGTGTCAATCTGGCGAATTTCACTGCTTATGGCCAAATTTATTACACAACCGATGGCAGTGAACCGACCAACAACGCCACACCCTACACGGGGCCATTTACTGTTTCGACGACGACGCAGCTGCGTGCCCGTGTGTATAAATCCGGTATGGCTCCCAGCGCTGTCGTAACGGCCGACTTTATTTTTCCGCCTCCAATTGTTGTGGCCCCCACGGTTGTGTTAAATGAAAGCGGCACCACATTCTCGCTGGATTGGGACGGGGGAAGCGCTTGTGAATATGAGATTCATGAAGGACAAAGTCCGTATTTCACAACAAGTTCGCTTCTTGGCACAGTTTCAAGCAGCACGAATAGTTTTGTGGTTAATCCAGCAGTGGGGGATACGGCCGTTAACAATTTTTACCGAGTACGTGCTGTGTGTGCTGCATTGCAAGCGGATTCCAACGAGGTAGGCGAGTTTGATTTCACTTTCCTGCCTGGGGATTGATACCAAACATTTTCTTGCACATTTAGAGCAGTTTTAGGTTAAGTGTGTTTTGATATTCTTGATGCTATACTTGCCGGGATTCAGCCATATTTGCCTGAAATTAACCTGGAGATTATTAGATGGAATTGGTTCTCAATTCTCAACAAGAAGAACTGCTCAAACAAACCCGCAAAACCTTAGGCCGCACTCGCGATATTTTGGGACAAACGGCCGTTTCTGCCAACGAACGTCAAGCGCTCATCAACTCTATTCATCAATTGGATGAACTTTTCTTACTGGTTGTTGCCGGTGAATTCAACTCCGGCAAATCTGCTTTTATTAACGCCATATTGGGTGAATCACTGCAACAAGAGGGTGTGACGCCTACAACCGATCAAATTTACTGGCTAAAATATGGTCAAATGCGTGAGAAAAAACCCGGCGAGCGTGGTATTTGGGAAAAAACTGCCCCGATTGATTTATTGCGTGAGTTAAGTATTGTTGATACCCCTGGTACAAATGCGATCTTACGTGAACATGAAACGTTGACCACTGAATTTATTCCGCGCAGTGATCTGGTGTTGTTTATTACTTCGGCTGACCGGCCGTTCACTGAAAGTGAACGCGGTTTTTTGGTGCAGATTCAGGAATGGGGCAAAAAGATCGTGCTGATCATAAACAAAATCGACATTTTACGCGGTGAGGATGAAATCCAACAAGTAATCGATTTCGTGTGCAATGCGGCGCAAAAGCTGGTGGGTAGTGTGCCGGCAGTTTTTGCGGTTTCGGCGAAATTGGCTCAAGCAGGCGCTGTCGAAAGTGGATTTGCCTCCCTTGAGGCGTATATTCGTGAAGCATTGGATGACAACGGCCGTTTCCGTCTCAAACTCGCAAATCCATTGGGGGTCGCCTATCGTTTAGTTGCCCAACAACGCGCCGCTGTCGAAACCGATTTGGCAGTGCTGAAAAAAGATAATGCCATGCTCGATGATGTACAGCGGCAGATGCTGTATTACAACGAAGATATGCAGCGCAATTTCAAGGCACGTCTCAGCGAAATTGATAATTTGTTGTATGCGATGGAAAACCGAGGAACGGCATTTTTTGATGATCGTCTGCGGCTGGCCAGGGTTCCCCAATTGCTGCGTTCTAAACAGCTTGAATATGATTATGAAAAAGAGGTTGTGGCTGATACACCGGAGCGCATTGAACAACAGGTTAGCGAATTGGTCGATTGGCTGGTTGAGCAAGATTTACGCCAATGGACAGCCGTTTCCGACCATTTAACCACACGCAGTGCCGAGCATAGTGTCCGAATTGTAGGCGACGGCGGCCCGCGTGAGGGCACACTTGCCCATGATCGCCAACGTCTGATCGATTCTATTGGCAAAGCGACAAATCGTGCTGTTGACAGTTATGACAAAGAAAAAGAAGCTGAAGCGATGGCGCTTGGTGCACGTCAAGCTGTCTTGAATACGGGTCTGGCTGGTGTTGGTGTGGGCCTGGGTGTGGCTGTTGTTGTGGCGACCCATGTTGCTTTTTTGGATTTTACAGGTGTGGTTGCGGGTGTCGCCGCTGCTGCTTTGGGACTTTTGATTTTACCAGCGCGTAAACGTCAGGCGAAAAAAGAGTTTTCCGAAAAACTCACA
The DNA here is from genome assembly GCA_020432765.1 of Anaerolineales bacterium. Taxonomy (GTDB): domain Bacteria; phylum Chloroflexota; class Anaerolineae; order Promineifilales; family Promineifilaceae; genus JAACFF01. Next base: position 3,558 of record JAGRDI010000135.1, read on the forward strand.
GAATTGCGCGAAACATTGGTTGATAGCTTGACGAAACAGTTTGAAAGCGAAATACGGCACAGCACACGTCGTATTGAAGATACAACTGCCCCTTTTACCCGTTTTGTGCGTGCCGAAGAAGCCAAATTGAGCGGCCAGCATGACAGCCTGGTTGAACTCGAAGGTCAGATCACGGGTTTGCAGGCGATTTTACGTGAATGATATTTGTTTTTCATGGTAAAAGAAATTGTGTCAGTTGATACCGTAACTGTTTATAAGTTAGATGAAAACGGCCGTATCGTTTGGCAATATCCGGCAGAGGTGTGCGAGCGTAGTGGCGAGCATGTGTGCCTGGTGGCGTTTTTTAATCGGGACGATATCGATTTGGGGTACACGGTTTTCAAACGCGGTGATCGTTTTGTTGAGTATTTTTACGTGGATCGTTGGTTTAATATTTTTGCCGTATACGACCGCGATACAGACAGCTTGAAAGGCTGGTATTGTAATGTGTGTCGCCCCGCTAAATTGAGCGCAACGGCCGTTACCTGTGAAGATTTGGCGCTGGATGTGTGGGTGACACCCACTGGCCAGACAACGATTCTCGACGAAGAAGAATTTGATGCCCTCGACATCAGTGAGGCGGATCACAAAAACGGCCGTCTGGCCTTAAAAACATTACTTGATTTGGCACAGGCTGGTCAATTACCAAAATGATCTTGAACGATCGGCCAAAAAACCCCGCCAATCGCACCCAAAATCGCCCCCAATACACCCAAAACAGCCGCAACAATGAGGATAACGGCCGTACTGCTAACAATCGATAACCCAATACTGCTTGTGTTGATTAGCTCGACCATAAACTGGTTAATGCCCACAGCGATGCCAATTACCAGTCCGCCGACAGCGCCTGATAATGCACCGCCCAAGCCAGCTTGCAGCCAGCCTTCCCGTCCTGGTGCGAGATAGCCATAATACATGCCTGC
>JAGRDI010000135.1:4545-5436 GCA_020432765.1 Anaerolineales bacterium
AATATCAAAGTCGCGATTAAACCGTTTGAAAGCGGTGATAATGAGATTAATAAAAACAGACCGGCAATCACGGCTGCTGCGGTACCTGCGCGAATAAAACTAGAAACATGAATCATTTGTGTAATTTCCCTTCAAATTTTAGAGTTGCGGAATTGTACCATCTTAGGAGTAAAAACGGGTAATATCTTGCTTTTTATCCCCATGTGGCTTTTACAAGATTTGGCAGGATTTTACCTGAGGCGCCTTTGAGCACAAAGGTCATGTGGCGCGTGAGCGGCGTGGATTGTGGGTTAATTTCAACGGCCGTTTTGTTGTTTTGGATCGCTTCGACAGGTAACGAGGCAGCCGGTTGGACGAGGGCTGATGTGCCGATGGCAAAGAACAGGTCGCAGTTATGGGCGGCTATAAAGGCACGTTGTAAAGCTGCTTGTGGCAGGCTTTCACCGAACCAGACGACATCTGGTCGTAAATAGCCATTGCAATGTGGGCAGCGGGGTGGGGTAACGGCCGTTTCCTCAATTGCCGTTACCAGACGACCACAATCAAAACATTTTATACGCATAATATTGCCGTGCAGCTCAATGACATCTTCACTGCCTGCCTGTTGGTGTAAGCTGTCTACATTTTGGGTGATTAACGTAAATTTTGGCACATGACGCGCCACTGCTGCCAATGCATAATGACCTGCATTCGGTTCCGCCCTGGTGATCAATTCGCGTCGCCATGCATACCAATCCCACACTAACTGCGGATTACGGCGAAACGCTTGCGGCGTAGCCAATTCTGTTGGGTCATACTGTGCCCAAAGCCCAGTCTGTGCCTCACGAAAAGTCGGCACACCGCTCTCTGCCGATGTGCCGGCACCACTTAAAACAACTATATGCTGCGCGT
>JAGRDI010000136.1 GCA_020432765.1 Anaerolineales bacterium
TCGGCAAGCTGATTCCATACGCGCTGATTGGCTTCTTTGCTACCCTGGAAATCCTTGTACTCGGCGTATCGGTTTTTCGTGTGCCGATCAATGGCAGCCTGATACTGCTCTTAACGCTCTCTTTTCTTTTCCTGATAGCCATTCTGGGGCTTGGCCTGTTGATTTCAACGTTAGCCAACACCCAGGGAGAAGCGATGCTGACCGCCATGTTTTTCCTCTTGCCCGCCATATTCCTCTCCGGTTTTATGTTTCCACTGGATACAATGCCGCTCATTCTCCAGATTTTTAGCTATGCCATCCCCTTGCGCTATTTCCTCGTGATTACGCGCGGCATCATGCTCAAAGGCTCCACTGCGCAGGTGTTATTACCTGAAATTATCGCACTGTGCATCACGGCGCTCGTTATCATTAGCGCGGCCGTTATACGCTTCAGGAAGCAGTTAGATTAGCCATGAGCGACCCCATCCTAATCGTCTCCAATCTCTCACGTTCTTTTACCTCTCATGGTGGGGAACCCATTCAGGCCGTAGACGATGTCAGTCTGTCCGTGACGACTGGTCAGATTTACGGTCTGGTCGGCCCGGATGGCGCAGGCAAGACGACGACGCTGCGCCTGATCTTCGGCGCATTCAAGCCAGACAGTGGGGCGATAACGATTGGCGGTTTTTCTGTGGCGCAGCAGCCCGAAGCAGCCCGGACAATGCTTGGTTATCTCTCCCAACGCTTCTCGCTTTATGAAGAACTGACAGTCATGGAAAACATCCGCTTTATGGCCGAAGTGCGCGGGATGCCCAAAGAGGAGTGGCTGCCCCGCGCCCGTCAAGATTTGGCCTTTGTTGGGCTGGCTGCATTTGAAGATCGTCTGGCCGGACAGCTTTCCGGCGGCATGAAGCAAAAACTGTCGCTGGCCTGTGCGCTCATTAGCCGGCCGCGTCTTTTGCTGCTTGATGAACCTACCACGGGCGTTGACCCAATCACACGGCAGGATTTTTGGCAGTTAATTATTCGTCTGGCTGGTGAACAAGGATTGGCTGTGCTGATCTGCACACCCTACATGGATGAGGCGTCACGCTGTTCGCGGATCAGCTTTATGCGCAGCGGCAAAATTATCCAGGAAGGCGCACCGCGCCAACTGCGCGATCTCTTACGCGGGCGCGTGCTGGAACTGTCTGGCAGTCCGACTGATTTGCTGGCTCAAGTCGCCCGTGCCGATCCGGATGTGCAGGATGTGCAGCGTTTTGGTGACCGTCTGCACCTGAAGGTGGCCCCGGGGCAAAGCGAGGCCGTTCAGAATCGCCTTCCCGAGAAGATCGCTGCCGTTGGGGGGCAGGTTGAACAGGTCGAACAGATCATGCCGCTGCTGGAAGATGTATTTATTGATCTGTCAGGTAGTTCGGCAAAGACAGACGCTGAAGATGGTAGAGGGACAAAGTGACAAATACGTCTATCATTTCCGTGCGCGATCTTACCTATCGTTTTGGTGACTTTGTGGCGGTTGATCATGTCAACTTCGATGTCGAACCCGGGCAGGTTATCGGCTACCTGGGGCCAAACGGCTCGGGCAAGACGACCACCATTCGGATGCTGCTGGGGGTACTTCGCCCCAGTGAAGGCTGGGCGCATGTAATTGGTTTTGACGCCGCCAGCCAGTCTGAGCAGGTACGCGCCCGCATTGGGTATATGTCACAAAAATTTGCGCTGTACGACGAGCTGACGGCCAGGGAGAATCTGGCTTTTTATGCTGATGTTTATGGGGTAAAAGATCGGCAGCGGCCAGATGTGCTTATGGATCAACTGGATCTTGCGGCGGCAGCCAACCAGCAGGTACGCACTTTATCCAGCGGTTGGCGCCAACGGTTGGCCCTGGCTGTCGCTATCGTGCACCAGCCACAACTGCTGCTGCTCGACGAACCAACGTCAGGCGTAGACCCCAGCGCCCGACGCGCCTTTTGGGAACTCATCTACGGGCTGGTTGCCGAGGGAATCACGATTCTGGTCACGACCCATTATATGGACGAAGCTGAATATTGTAACCAGGTAGGCATCTTGAGCGAGGGCAAACTGCTGGCAATGGGGTCGCCCACGCATCTGAAAGAGGCGCTGCCGGGACGGATGTGGGACATTATCATCGGCAGAAATGAGCAGGGCCAGATCGATCAGCTTTTGCCTGTGTTGGATGTGTTAAATTCTGTGCCTGGTGTTTTACGCGCCAGTCTGGCCGGTGATCAACTGCGGGCGTTGGTGGAGACTCAAATGAGTCAGGCTGACCTTACTCAAATCCTGGCTGCGGCCGGGTTCACATCGGCGCAGGTGGAGCCTGCTCAACCGATGATGGAAGATGTATTCATGTCGCTGGTAAAGCGAAAAATAGACCATGACCCCTCACCTGCTTGAGAAAATAGCTCTTTGGGAATTTATGGGTTTTTATTCGCGTCATGCTGAGTGAAACGAAGCATCCCAGAGGTACAGGATTCTTCACTGCGTTCAGAATGACGCGAACCTCAGCAGATACCAAAGACCCAAGAAAATAAAGAGCCGGATGAGTCGAGTCATTGATTTTACTAAAGGTAAAGAGGGAAATTATGCCTGACAACAGGAAGCGATTGATTCCAATTATTGTGATCGTACTAGCCATTATTGGTTATGGGACTTACAGTTTCTATCAGACTTATGCGGCAAATTCCGAGCAGATTGTCACCGGGACAATTGAGGCCAAGGAAGTCCATCTTGGGGTGGTGATGGGTGGCATTGTTGATGAAATTTTGGTAGAAGAGGGCGATGCTGTAATCGTAGACCAGTTATTGGCGGTTGTTGACAGCGTCTCAGGCAGTTCTGGCGATAGAATCCGCTCGCCAATTGATGGCGTGGTGCTGCTGCGAGCAGCCGAACCGGGAGAGATTACAGTCGCAGGGGGTTCACTGCTGGTCATTGCCAATCTGGATGAGATGACACTGACCATTTACGTTCCCGAAGATCAATACGGCAAAATCCATCTGGGAGAGGAATACCCCATCACGGTAGATTCGTTTCCGGAGCGGGTCTTTATGGGCAAGGTGACCCACATTGCTAACCAGGCTGAGTTCACGCCGCAAAATACGCGCACGGTGGAAGGGCGCAAGAGCACTGTGTATGGTATCCGTCTGACAATCCCTAATCCTGAGCATGATCTCAAACCGGGTATGCCAGCTGATGTGACGCTGACGCTACAGTAAAAAGGACATTATAATAGTAAAAGGAGGCAAGTTTCAGTCAGGCAAATAAATCTTTTAGTTTAGGCGCGAGGGCATACAAAGCTTGTCCGCGATGACTAATTTGGTGTTTAACGGCCGTATCAACTTGCGCCATCGTCTGTTCCCGTCCAGGTAAATAAAAAATCGGATCATAACCAAAACCACCATTCCCAGCCGGTTCCAAAGCGATCATGCCTTCACAACTGCCGGCAGCAGTGGTTAAAATTTTGCCGACGGGATTAGCCAGAACAATCACGCAACGAAAGCGAGCTGTGCGCTTTTCCCAAGGGATATCGTGCATATTCTGCAGCAAAAATTGATAGCGTTCAACATGCGTCAACTCAGAGCCGCCATAACGCGCTGTATAGATGCCAGGTGCCCCATCGAGAGCATCCACTTCCAGGCCAGAATCATCCGCAAGCGTCAACAGGCCAGTTTGTTGGGCATAAACGCGAGCTTTTAGGATGGCATTACCCACAAAAGTTAATTCAGTCTCGGCAACGGCCGTTTCCTGCCCCAGTCCTATATCAGCCAAACTCAACCATTCAACCTGTAAATCAGCCAACATCTCCGCAAACTCAGCTACCTTGCCCTGATTATGTGTCGCCACCAACAACTTCTTACTCATACCCTTTCTCCCTCTGCGCCCTCACCTTCTCTACGGCTAAAATTATTCACAACACCTATTCAGCTTAATCTTTCGTTTACATCCTACACGGGACAATACCCATATGCTATACTCCCCATCTTGAGGATCAAAACCCATGAGCAAGCAATCACAATCACGACTACGTTTTAATTTTGGCTTCCTCTTAGAAGCAGGTCTTGGTACCAGTAGGATTATCGAACTAGATTATCCTACAATTAGAGTCGCGCAAGATTTGGACTTGACACCCCTGCAAGGTGTTTTTACTGCGACACGCACGTCAGAAGGTGTCTACCTTTCTGGCATGCTCAGCACCAACATGGTATTTGAATGTGTGCGTTGTCTGGAGGATGCTGAGCAAACTATTGAAATTGACCTTGATGAACTTTTCTACTACCCCGCACACACAGCCCCGCCCGGTGAATATGTCATCCGGGATGATGGTTTTGTTGATTTGGCGCCGTTGGTGCGTGAATCAGCCCTGCTCGCCATTCCCGTGCAACCTTTGTGCAAGCCAAATTGCCAAGGCTTATGTATGGAATGCGGCCAAAACTTAAATGAGGCAGACTGTGGCTGTGATCCTGAAGACATTGACCCACGCCTGGCAGCCTTGAAAGATTTTTTATAAACGGATTAAAATGTTTTTTGATAGAGCAAAAATTTATGTACGCAGCGGTAATGGTGGCGATGGCATGATCAGTTTCCGCCGCGAAAAATTTGTACCGCATGGCGGACCTGATGGCGGCGACGGTGGCAAGGGTGGTGACATCCTCTTTCGCGCCAACCCCAATCTCAACAGTCTTGTGCGCTTCCATCGCGGCAATCATTTTCGTGCTGAACATGGTGTACACGGCCGTCCCAGTCGCAGAACAGGCGCAAGTGGTCAATCCTTCCTTTTAGAAGTACCTGTCGGCACAATCATACGTGATGCCGAAACCGGAGATGTGCTAGCCGATATCATTCATGAAGACCAAGAGGTCGTTGTCCTTGCAGGGGGTCGTGGCGGGCGTGGCAATATACACTTCGCCAACAGCCGCAATCAAGCGCCCCGTCTGGCTGAACGCGGCGAACCAGGCGAAGAGATGTGGCTGGAGCTAGAACTCAAGCTCATCGCCGATGTCGGCATTGTAGGCGTTCCCAATGCAGGCAAATCTACATTATTGTCCACCATTAGCGCCGCACGCCCTAAAATCGCCAATTATCCATTTACAACGTTACAACCCAATCTCGGCGTCGTAACGATAGGCGATTATGACAGCCTCATCATAGCCGACATTCCCGGACTTATCGAAGGCGCTGCTGATGGCGCAGGGTTAGGTCATGATTTCTTACGCCACATCGAACGCACCCGTGTGTTAATCCATTTACTGGATGGCGCCGCCGCTGAGCCATTGACAGATTGGGAAATGATCAATCAAGAATTGGCTCTGCACAAAGCCGATTTGGAAAACAAGCCACAACTTGTCGTTTTGAATAAAATCGATTTACCCGATGCAGTTGCCTGGGAGCCAATCCTAGCAGAGGAAATCATCGCAAAAGGATATGCATTTTATGCTATTTCGGCCGTAACAGGTCAAGGCATCCAAGAAATGTTGTTCAAAGTCAAAGAGATGGTTGATGCCACCCCGCAAGTCACAATTCATACCCAAGAAACGATTGTCATTCGTCCTGAAGTCGAGGACCCATTTGTGATTACGCGTGAAGGTGAAAATATATGGCGCGTGAGCGGAAAAGAAATCGAAAAGGTTGCCGCCATGACCTACTTTGAATTCGATGATACGCTCGTCCGTTTCCAACATATTTTAGACAGCATGGGTATCTCAGAAGCGCTAGAAGATGCCGGTGTCCAGGTAGGGGATATTGTTTATCTGGGAGATAACGAGTTGGAATGGGGCGAATAATAACTGATTAGCTTTCACTGAGAAAGCTGCTTTGGACTCTGCTGATCCAGACTTCATCCATTAGAATCATCATGCAGCATGTTTGCACTGGCATGTTTGCACACACAGCTAACGGCAAACTCTTATATCTAATGTGATTCCAAGATGGAAAGTATCAATTCAACTGTATTGGCTGCTATGCTCCGCGAGAGCATGCAAAATGGACAAAAACCTAATCTTACACTTACCAGCAACAGTATGTCGCCGCTTCTGAAAAGTGGTGATCAGGTTGCTATACAATCCATCTCAAACACCCAACTCCAAACTGGTGACATCATCACGATTGTCGATACCCGTGACACAACCCAACTGCTCACCCATCGCTATTGGGGCACTTCGTGCGACAGTGAAAATGAACATTTGATCACACGTGGTGACAGACCTTTATTTTTTGATCCACCCATTTCAGCAGAAAAAATCGTCGGCATTGTCATTTTACGGCGGCGCGACGGCCGTATCTTAAATCTTCAAGATGGCAAGGGTCAATGGCTAAACCAACAGCTTACCCGGCTCGCCGCATTGGAATTAAAATGGCTAACCGGAATTAATTCTGTGAACAGCAAAAATATATTGGCAGAAACGGCCGTTTCCAATCAACGTGCCCAAGCAAAACAACAAAAATTTAGTGTAAAAATTATGCGCAGAGGGTTTAATCTAATCAATATAGTTTTGACCACATGCGTACCTTTTTTTGTCGGAGAGCCAAGCAAAAGTCGATGATCAGAGTCAGTCGTGGGTTTGTTCTCGTTTTACTTGCCGCACTCACCCTCTTTTTTTTATGGGCTGCATATATCATTTGGAACAATGGCTTTCCCGAACCTATGCGTGCACGCATCAGCAACGTGATCACGACTCCTACTAACGCCGCAGCGTCACCAACTGCTCCTGTACAAACACATTCCATCCGTTTAACCGTCTATGAAACCGGCATTGCAGCGGTATCCGCCAATGAAATTCGGCAAGCCAATTTAGAGTTCGACGATCTTTCCAACCAAACGCTCAATTTGACCTACATGGGAGATTCAGTACCCTTTTTTGTGGTTGGCGAAGGAGAAAATGCCCATTTACTCTTCTACGCTCAAGCACATACAAGCGCCTTAGAAGCACCCGCCGTTTACAAACTTGAACATGGGGCCGGCCACGCTATGGCGCAGCGCAATGCACACCCAAATGGGCAAGGCACACCTGTCATCACCGTTGTTGCTCCTAGTGATACGGCCGTCGGCAGTGACACAATCTACATCGACTCCGTTCAACTAAAATATTCAGGCGGCGTTAGCACAGCCAATCGACAAGCTCATTTTAGCAGCGATTCTGCCCAGATCGCTATCCAGGATGCCACCGAATCTACACTCGTATTCGATGTAACCAATGCGACCGACCCCATTCTCTTAACCAATTTACTCTATGCAGACAACGCCATTCACTTCGCCAGCGACGGCAGTCAACGCCAATTTTTTGCGCTAGACAGCGCCCAAACGGTTCATCCCACGATCGAATCAGTCTCACAATGGGAAATCTCTTTGCGCGATCCAAGTCGTTCTGCTGATTACATCGCCATCGTTCCAGATATGCTTGGCTTCCAGGCCAGCTTAAACCCACTGCTCGAATATCGTGCACAACAAGGTCTGCGTACTGTTTCCATACCAGTAGAGCAAATCTTTGAAGAATTTGGGTATGGACACCACTCTCCCACAGCCATCAAAGCATTTTTAGCCTATGCCAGTCAAAATTGGACGCCACCAACCCCAAAATACGTGCTGCTTGCCGGTGATGCGACATATGACCTGCGTAACCAGATACCAAGCAGCAACAAGAATTTATTGCCTACACCAATGGTACACACAGAAGGTGGTAGATATTTGACCAGCGACAGTTGGTACGGGCATTTTGATCAAACCACATTTGACCAAAACAGTGATGAACCAACAACTTTGTCACAACTGGCTATCGGCCGTTTTCCAGCCCAAAACCCGGTGCAATTACGCAATATGGTCGAAAAAACGCTGCAATATGAAAACGGAACTAACCCTGATTCAAATTGGGCTGAAAGTATATTATTAATCGCCGATGATCAACCTGAATTTGAATCTATATCCAAAGTGGTTACGCACATTTTAAATGAAGCCGGTTTTGATGTTTACCAACTCAATATGCGCAACAACACGTACATTACTCATGACATTATCAGCACAATCAACCGTGGTGTGGGTTTTGTTAATTACACGGGATATGGCGGTGAACGTATCTGGGGAGACGAAGCCATACTGCAAACTAGTGATGTTCAAAAATTTAAAAATGAAATGCGCCCTCCAATTCTAACAACATTCACAACTCGCAATGGCGCTTTTGCTGATCCACAGCAAGATACGCTGGTCGAGAGTTTGTTGCAAGCCAACAATCGTGGTATCGTTGCGGCCGTTGCTCCATCCGGGCAACCCTTAATGGACCGTCAGATTCCCCTGGCAGAACAATTTTACATGCAATTAGTGAACGCAGAGCAGCCCACACTGGGCGCTGCATTGCTGCAAATGCAAAACAATGCAGCCAATGATCCCGCTCTGCAAGAAATCATGCCCACTTTAAATTTGTTGGGCGATCCAGCTTTAAGAATTCATTTACCCTAACGAGCCTGAGAAACCCCGTTTATCAAACAACCGGGTTTCTCAGTATCATTGATAACTTATGCTTAAACCAAGAGAAGACATTCGCAACATCGCTATCATCGCCCACGTTGACCATGGCAAAACAACCCTTGTCGATGGCATGTTGAGACAAACAAACGTCTTTCGCAGCAATGAGGCCGTTACCGAACGTATCCTGGACTCAAATGCCCTCGAACGCGAAAGGGGCATCACAATATTGGCAAAAAACACCAGTATTGTCTATAACAACTACACAATTAACCTGGTAGACACACCCGGCCATGCTGATTTTGGCGGCGAAGTCGAACGTATCGTCAACATGGTGGATGGCGTTCTGTTGTTGGTCGATGCAGTTGAAGGGCCAATGCCACAAACCCGTTTCGTTTTACGCCAGGCTTTAGAAACCGGATGTAAAGTGGTCGTGGTCGTTAATAAAATCGATCGGCCATCTGCCCGTCCAGACCATGTTGTCAACAGCACCTTTGATCTTTTCATTGACCTGGGCGCTAGTGACGAACAAGCAGATTTCCCCGTTGTTTTTACACGCGGGCTTGAAGGTGTAGCCGGTTATACACCAACCGAACTTGCACCAGATTTACGGCCGTTGTTCGAAACCATCATCGAACATCTGCCTCCCCCACTCGTCGATCAGGAAGGTTCTACACAATTGCTGGTAACCACATTAGAATACAGCAGCTATCTGGGCAAGATTGGCATTGGCCGGCTTACAAGCGGTAAAATACGTGGTGGCCAAGCCATTGCCCATTTAATGGCCAATGGTGAATCCAAAGCAGCCAAAGTGAGCCATGTGTTTACTTACCGCGATCTACAACGTCAAGAACAGATAGAAGTACAGGCAGGTGATATTGTCGCCGTTGCTGGCGTTGATGACGTAGGCATTGGTGATACCTTGGCCGATCCAGAAGATCCACGGCCGTTACCCCCAATCAAAGTCGAAGAACCGACAGTACGCATGACATTTGGCGTCAACAACAGTCCATTTGCTGGCAAAGATGGTAAATATCTCACCAGCCGTCAAATTAGAGCACGACTCATGCGCGAGCTTGAGAGCAATGTTGCTATGCGTGTTGAAGAAACTGACAAAGCGGGAGAATTTATCGTTGCTGGGCGCGGCGAGTTACACCTTGCCATTTTAATTGAAACCATGCGGCGTGAAGGCTATGAATTTTCTGTAAGCCGTCCCGAGGTCATCTTTAAAGAGTCTGACCAAGGACGGTTGGAACCCATTGAGCATCTCTTCTTGGAAGTTGATAACGATTATTTTGGCGCAATCAGTGAATTACTAGGCAAACGACGCGCCTTTATGCACGACATCCGCTATGGGGAAGATGGTACCGTTTATGCTGAATATCTGGTACCGACACGCGGTTTGTTAGGGTTACGCCAATCATTTTTAACAGCAACACGCGGCACAGTCATCTTTCACACACTTTTCCATGCATTTGAACCCTATAAAGGTGATATTGACACACAAACTCATGGGTCAATGGTCTCTATGGAAAATGGTCCCGTCAGCGCCTATGCACTACAAGGGTTGGAAGCACGTGGCATTTTCTTCGTCATCCCTGGTGAAGAAGTATATTCTGGCCAAGTTGTAGGGCAATATACACGTAATGAAGATTTGGTCGTCAATGCATGCCGCACGAAAGTCCTCAGTGCAGTACGCACTGGCCCAACAGCAATCGTTGAGGCGTTGTCAACCCCACGCATCATGTCGCTCGATGAAAGTATTGAATATTTGGGCGAAGATGAATTGCTTGAAGTCACACCAACGGCGCTGCGGATTCGCAAAAAAGAATTGAAGCACGATGTGCGTGCGAAGATGGCTAAAAAGGCAAAAAAACAAAAGTAAGAATGGTCATTTATGTAGAATGACCATTCTTAAACCAGGTCGTGGCTAACTCTTGTGAGACGCCGGCTATCGATGCAATTTCCTGCGGCGAACGTTCACGCATGTCTTTAGGCGAATATACACCAGCCTCAAACAAACGAATGGCATAGACAGGTTCCATACCATTTAGCGCATTAAAGCCAAGCCCCACTTCATTCTTTAATGCTTTCTCCTGGTGAGCTAATTGTTTTTCTAAGGTTTGATTCGTCGAAAGCGTTTGACGCAATTGGTTTGTGGCAAAGAGCAGTGCATCATGGGTCTTTGTTTCTTGATCCAACTGCCTTTTGACTATATCTAACTGCTTTTGGTTTTCTTCGACACGGGCTTCTGCCAACTCTAAACGCACCTGTTGGGTACGATAATTTGATGCAAGTTCCTGATGCGAAGTTTGCAATTTTGAATAATCATCTTGTGCAATCTCTAAAAGATGATTAGCCTGGTCTAAGGCATACCCCGCGTCTTTGATTTTATAGTTTAAAGTTTCAATCTCGCGATCACGGGTACGCAATTGCTCCGATTGTTCATCCAATTTTTTTACGAGACGCTGACGGCCGAATTTTGCCTGGTTGCTTTCTGTTTGGTACTTGCGGGCAATTTCTTTTTTCTCTTGATTAAAATCATGGGTTAATTTAGCGGAAAGGCTTTGTTCAAGCTTCTTTTTTTCTACTGTCAATTTTTCGGCTGTATAGTAAAGCAAAACAACGGCCGTAAAGCCTGCGCCAATCAACATGCCAATAAAAAAAATAAAAACCAACAAATAATCCACTGCTGCACCTACAAATTTTCTAAGGTGTTTTGTTGCTCTGCTTCAAGTTGGCGAATGCGCGCTTCAGCGGCGGCCAATCTGTCAAGCAAAAGCAAGGCGCCATCTTCAGCAGAAGTAGATTTTTGGTAATACCAGAATAATAACCCTAACAGCCCACCAACAAACAGACCCAAAAACAGTTTTGGAATTTTCATTCTATCCCTCAAAGTCGCGCCTTATTTGGCTCGGTTTTTCCCTATGTCCTGATTTTAAGGGGGAAAGGGTTGGAGGGCAAGTTAGAATGGTAAAATTTGCTGTGAAAAATTTGTTGGAGGTCAGGAATGAGCAAGCAGGAATTGATTTAATGCTTCACGGGCAGCAGGCAGCTGCTGCATTGCAAACCAATCATCAAGAATTGCATCGGGGTGACTAATTGTTATAAGGTATTTAAAGGGATCTTGCGAAGTTTTTTTTCCACCAACCAATGTTTTTTGCCAATACGGCCGTAACGCAGACTCCCATGTCGGATAATGTGCACGTAACCAAAACCAAACAGTGTCAAATGTCATGGCCGCCTCTGCAGATGACATTTTTTGGCGGTAAACCGCCACCACAACAGCTTCTAATTGATCCCAATGATCAATAAATTCGGCGAAATCAGAGTTGCTAGACCATTGGTTGAGAAAACGGGTAAACGGATTAGACATCAAAAAATATAGCCGTTAACGGCAAATTAAAATTGGCTGTTTAAATTCACGTAAGGCACGGTCTACGGTGCTGCCAACCATCATATACCGGACGGGACGAAAACCAAAACCACCCACAATCAACAGATTACTTTCACGGGATACGGCCGTTTCAAGTAAAGCATCAGCAATCGGGTGCGAACGCATTAAATAGTTGACGTTCTCAACACCACAACTGGTTAAATATTGACGGGCTTCATCTAAAGCGGCTGAACTGGTAAAATCAGTTTCTACAGTCACAACATCCAAATGTAACTGCCAACAAGAAGCCAAATAAGCGGCAACATATAACGCTTCGCGTGCTTTCGGGCTGCCATCATATCCTAATAAAGCACGATCCATTGGTGATTCAAAAACACCTGGCAGCACGAGAATCGGCCGTGGACATTGCTGAATAAGCATATCGACTCCTGAACTCAAGGGCAAGCGCGGCTTTAGCTCTGTGGCAAATGTCAAATTCGTGGCTACAAGATCAACCCAGGCTGCGCGGCGGATCATAATTTCGCCCTCCACACCGACTTCGGCTGCAAATTCGCCCTGTACACCAGATGCTTGACACCTCTGCTGAAAACCGGCTTCGATTTCCTCGACTCTAGGGTCAGAAAGTTCAGCCTCCGAGGCAACTGCATTGATAGCTAATAAACGGCCGTTTTCACGTTTTGCGACTTCAATGACACCATCCAACAAATGCCAATCTGCTTCCGTTCCTTGTAAAGAAACTAAAATATCGTCAAACAACACATCAGCACGATGCAAAGCCTCACGTTGTTCCCGCCAAAAACCAACCGGAGGGCCATCTTCCAAGCCTGGAGCTACAACCTCCATTAACCGACCGCCAAGACGCGACAACATATTTTGAGGTGCGCGGTCAAAAGCAGGTGCTAGATTAACAACGGCCGTTTTAGCATCAATTTGCCAGCCTAGTGCTGTCTCTATTTCCTCTCTTCTTTCTGACAATAAAACATACAAATCTGCTTCTGTACGTTCTGGGAAATTGTGCAAAATTCCCTGTTCGCGAATCAGCAAAATAACAGGCATATATACATTATCATACCAACCAACAACAGCCTCTGCGTC
>JAGRDI010000009.1 GCA_020432765.1 Anaerolineales bacterium
ACATGAGCCGGATCACATTATTGCAGTCCAACATCGTGGCACGACTACATTGGAGAATTTGGTACTACAGATACGATTTAGCACAGAAGCCCGAATAGCGTGATAGCCAGCATCAGATGTACCCCAACCATCCTCCACATTTTACACCCCATCTGTGATATACTTCCAACCATAAATTTTGCACAATCCCAAATTTCCATTGACAGGAGCATTTCCAATGACGCAAGTCGCTCCCTATAAACCCCAAAATAAAATTCGGCTGGTAACGGCCGCTTCTCTTTTCGACGGTCATGATGCTGCCATAAATGTTATGCGGCGCATTTTGCAAGCTTCCGGCGCAGAAGTGATCCACCTGGGTCACAATCGCAGCGTGTTAGAAATCGTGACCACCGCCATCCAGGAAGATGCACAAGGCATCGCGATTACCTCTTACCAGGGCGGCCATATCGAATATTTCAAGTACATGTATGACTTGCTGCACGAACAAGGCTGCGGCCATATCAAAATATTTGGCGGCGGCGGCGGCACGATTTTGCCGGAGGAGCAAGCCGAACTGCATGCGTATGGCATCGCCCGTCTTTATTCGCCGGATGATGGGCGTGAGATGGGGCTGCAAGGCATGATCAATGATTTGTTGCAGCAAGCCGATTTCCCCACCGGTAAATTAGATGTAGGCAAATGGCGCACAGCTATCGAAGAAGCGTATGGTGGCATGATGGGTAGTTCTCAGGGTGCTCCCGGCAGTAACGGTAAAGGCGCAGTTGCGATTTTGCCCGAAGTCAAAAAATGGGTGACGGATAGGGCGTTAGGTCGCTTGATTTCGGCCGTGGAAAACGAACCTGATCTGGTCGAACCGATTTTGGAAGCTGTGCATGAGCGTGTTGCAGGGTTGGCACATCCACCTGTTTTGGGTATCACTGGCACGGGAGGGGCCGGAAAATCCTCCCTGATTGATGAGCTGGTACGCCGTTTTTTACTTGATTTTGAAGATAAACATATTGCCGTCGTGTCGGTTGATCCTTCCAAACGGCGCACGGGTGGCGCACTATTGGGTGATCGCATTCGCATGAATGCGGTCTATAACGAGCGCGTCTATATGCGTTCGCTGGCAACACGCCAAAGCAATTTGGCCTTGTCGCGCCATATCAGCGAAATCATGACTATTTTGAAAGCGGCACAGTTTGATCTTATTATCTTGGAGACGTCGGGT
Source organism: Anaerolineales bacterium (assembly GCA_020432765.1). Taxonomy (GTDB): domain Bacteria; phylum Chloroflexota; class Anaerolineae; order Promineifilales; family Promineifilaceae; genus JAACFF01. Next base: position 1,211 of record JAGRDI010000009.1, read on the forward strand.
ATTGGGCAGTCGGATACGGAGATCGTTGATTTTTCGGATGTGGCCTTGTATGTAATGACGCCGGAATATGGCGCGGCGACACAGCTTGAAAAGATCGATATGCTTGATTATGCCGACATCATCGCCATCAACAAATTTGACAAACGCGGCGGCCAAGATGCGCTGCGTGATGTGGCCAAGCAGTTCAAACGCAATCGTGGGTTGTGGACGGCCGTTTCTGAAGATCTGCCCATATTTGGCACCATCGCCAGCCAATTTAACGATCCCGGCACCAACCATTTGTATCGTGTCATCATGCAGCAAATTGATGCTAAAACAGAAGCTGATCTAAGCCCCGATTTAGCGCTGCCCGAAGGTCAGGGCGAGAAGGTCCACATCATTCCACCCAAACGTGTGCGCTATTTGGCCGAAATTGCCGAGACTATTCGCGGTTATGATGCATGGGTTGTTACCCAAGCCGAAATCGCCAATAAGCTGTACGGCATTCAGCAGACTATCGACATCTTGCAGGAGACAGATTTGGAAGACAAAGATCGCCTGATCAAAGAGATGCAGGCTTTGTATGCCCAAAACAGCCTGAGATTTGATAAACAAAACCAACTACTTTTGGATAATTGGCCGATATTAAAAGCGCGTTATCAAGCGGATGAATTTGTCTATCAAGTGCGTGGTCGTGATATCCGTGTCGCCACGACGACCAAAACCTTGTCACATAACCAGGTACGGCGTGTCTCTTTGCCCAATTATTCTGCTTGGGGCGACGTGCTTAAATGGCAGTTACAAGAAAATGTGCCTGGAGCTTTTCCCTTTACAGCTGGCGTTTTTCCATTCAAGCGTAAAGGTGAAGATCCAACGCGCATGTTTGCCGGCGAAGGCGGTCCTGAACGCACCAATAAACGCTTCCATTATGTGTCATTGGGTATGCCCGCCAAACGACTCTCAACCGCGTTTGATTCGGTGACTTTATACGGCAATGACCCGGCGTATCGCCCAGATATTTACGGCAAGGTCGGTAATTCAGGTGTGTCAATTGCCAGTCTAGATGATGCCAAAAAGCTGTACAGCGGTTTTAATTTGTGTGATCCGGCGACATCCGTTTCGATGACGATCAATGGCCCGGCGACGACGATGTTGGCCTTTTTCTTGAATGCAGCGATTGATCAACAGTGTGAACGTTACATTCACGATAATGAGTTGGAGCATTTGGTTGAAGCCAAGCTGTGTGAGAAATATGAGGATGTGGGCGGGCAACGGCCGTATTACCAAGGCGACCTTCCCGAAGGCAGCAACGGGCTGGGTTTGCTGCTGTTGGGCATAACTGGCGACGAAATTCTGCCGCCAGACGTCTATGCGGACATCAAAGCACGCACCTTAACTCAAGTGCGCGGCACTGTACAAGCTGACATCCTCAAAGAAGACCAGGCGCAAAACACCTGCATCTTCTCGACCGAATTTTCGTTGCGTTTGATGGGTGATGTGCAGCAATATTTTATCGACCATAACGTGCGCAATTTTTATTCCGTCTCGATTTCTGGTTACCATATTGCCGAAGCAGGCGCGAACCCAATTTCGCAACTCGCTTTTACATTGGCCAATGGTTTCACTTATGTCGAATATTATCTTTCACGCGGTATGGACATTAACAAATTCGCGCCTAATTTTTCGTTTTTCTTCTCGAATGGTGTCGATCCAGAATATGCGGTGATTGGCCGCGTGGCACGCCGGATTTGGGCCAAAGCGTTAAAGCTCAAATATCAGGCTGGTGAACGTGCCCAAAAATTGAAGTACCATATCCAGACGAGCGGACGTTCTTTGCATGCCCAAGAAATTGGTTTCAACGATATCCGCACGACCTTACAAGCATTGTATGCGATTTACGACAACTGCAATTCGCTGCACACCAACGCCTACGACGAAGCAATCACTACACCCACGGAAGAGTCTGTGCGCCGTGCCATGGCGATCCAAATGATCATTAACCATGAATTGGGCATGACGAAGAATGAGAATCCGCTGCAGGGCGCGTTTATTATTGATGAGTTGACTGATTTGGTTGAAGAGGCTGTGCTGCTGGAGTTTGATCGTATTACGGAGCGCGGCGGTGTCTTGGGTGCGATGGAGACCATGTATCAGCGGGGCAAAATCCAAGAAGAATCACTCTACTATGAACAACTCAAACATACGGGCGAACTGCCGATTATTGGTGTGAATACCTTCCTTTCGGACGAGGGATCACCGACGATTGTGCCACGTGAGGTGATTCGTGCGACGGAAACGGAGAAGGAATTCCAAATCGCACAGGTTGAGGCTTTGTATGCGCGTGCGCCGGAGAAGGCAGGGAAAGTTTTGAAGGAGCTGCGGGCAACGGCCGTTAACAACCAAAATACTTTTTCAGCCCTGATGGAAGCAGTCAAAGTCTGTTCACTTGGGCAAATTACAGCAGCGATGTATGCCGTTGGTGGTCAATATCGACGTAATATGTAGAGTTAATCTTTTGGTTCGAAATTCGACTTTCGTACAAATCTGCTATTGGAAAGCTTAAATCGTAATCATTCCCGAATATATCGCCATACTCAAGGGTAAAATGTTTGAAATTTTTCAACTCCAGATATATACGTATCATTGGATTTGAACTCTTTTGTAAAAAGGTTCACAATCGACGCTGCGTTCTTGATTATCGCTGAAAACAAGGCGTAATTTGAAGTCTTCAACATATTCAGCAGGAGAATACGGCCGTTACCTCTCTTTAATCAACCCTCTACGATAAGCCATTAACAAATCCTGTAAATGATCAATCTGCTGTTGGATGGCACGGCCTTCGTCTGTATCTTTCACGCGGATACGTACCTGGTTGCGTTCCAGGATTTCAGTGTGGGTAAGCATATCAATGTTTTCTTCAATGGCACGTTCGATCGATTCGAATGGGGCGTGTGAAGCCAAAAGCAGCCCATATGAATTGTAAATCAAACTGTAACCGGCGATACCGGTGATGCCTTGATAAGCCTTGGCAAAGCCGCCATCAATGACAAACAGTTTGCCACCAGCTTTGATGGGACTTTCCCCTTTTTTTACTTGTACCGGCACATGACCATTGACGATGTGGGCAGTGCGGGGATCAAGGCCAAACTCTTTTAAGATGGCAACGGCCGTTTTTTCCTTGTCTCTTAATGCATAATACGGATTTTTCTTTTCTTTATGGGTTTCCTTATCCGCAATAAAATAACGCTCAAACGTTGCCATCTTGTTTTTGCCAAAAATGGGCGATTTCGCTCCCGTCCATAAATACCATAAAACATCTTGCCCATAGAGTCTTTCTTCCGGATTCTTACGAAAATAGCCTTGTCGCGCTAAACGATCCAGGCGGTCCATGAACGCTTTGCCTTTAAATTCTTGATCGCCTACCTTGAATGACATGAACGAACCATCTTCTTCCAGAGCAATACAGCCATGGTAAAGCAAATTGCCATTGTAAACCAGATACATACTCCCTTTAGAAAAGAGAAAACGAACATGCTGCTGCAGTTTTTCGCTGATTGCAAAAGATTGTTGCAACTTTTGTACGGCATTTTCTTCCTCTGTTGAAAGTTGGTATGGGTTGGCAGGGTCGATGGTGGGGAAGAGCAAATCACGCAATGGGTACGCTTGATCGTTGAGATGAATCATGCCTTTTTCATAGTCGATTTTGTCTAACAGCAGCCGGTCTTGCATTTGGAAATGGGGGCGGCGCTGAATAATCTGTGCTTCCAATTTAAACTGAATAATGGTGATAGCTTTTTGCATTTTTGCCATTAGCAGCAGTTCATTTTCTGTATATTCTTCCTCGCCCGACGGTTTGGGATAGAAAATGGTACAGGGATCATCCGCATAGGCGTTCATGGCAAAGGTCGCCAGCGGTAAGAGGCTGATGGCATATCCATTTTGTAAGGTTTCCATATTGGCATAACGCAGGGCCGTGCGGATGACATTGGCCATGCAAGCCTTGCTGCCGGCGGCGGCACCCATCCATAAAATATCGTGATTGCCCCATTGGATGTCGATATTGTGGTAGTCCATGAGCGTGTCCATAATTATATGGGCACCCGGGCCGCGATCATATACATCCCCTATTACATGTAAGCGCGCAATGGCAAAACGTTGGATCAATTTGGCCAATGCTTCGATGAATTCGTCGGCTTGATCCAAGGCAATAATGGTGTCAATGATGCTCAGATAGTATTCGTGTTTGTTGCTAAGTCCTTCTTGTTCATGCAGCAGTTCTTCGATAGTGAGGGCAAAACCTGTGGGCAGGGCGGCACGTACATCGGCACGGGTATATTTTGAGGCCACTGAACGGCATAATTTGATAAGTCGGAACAGCGTGATTCGTAACCAGGCGGCGGGGTCGCTGGTCGTTGTGAGCAGCTGCGCCAATTTTTGCTCAGGATAAGAAATGAGTGTGGCCAAATCTGATTTTTCTCGTTCGGTCATCTCGTAAATGAACAGTTCGTTGATGCGTCGCATGATGGAGCCAGACCCATTTTTTAGGACATGGTGGAAGGCTTCATATTCACCGTGAATGTCCGAGACAAAATGCTCTGTGCCTTTTGGAAGCTGCATACGGGCAGTGAGGTTGATGATTTTGGTGGAGGCATCTTGGATGGTGGGATATTGTTGGGCTAATAATTCAAGGTATGCTCGTTTTTCAGTTGTAATATTCATTATGTATATTCTCGCGATAGATGAAATAATGGATGATTCCAATGTGATGCTGTATTCAGTGGTTCTACACCGAGTATTTCCCA
>JAGRDI010000137.1 GCA_020432765.1 Anaerolineales bacterium
GGCAATCTCATCCTTGCGACCCAATACATTGAAGAAAGCGCCGCACTGTTCCAGCGTAATGAAGATGCATGGGGCTATTCGGGGTTGATGGGTAATCTTGCCGAAATTTACGCCTTAGGTGGAGAATATGAACGTGCTCGCCAGGCAGCTCAAGTCGGATTAGAGGTCGCTGAACAGGCGGGCAGTTTGTTCCAAATGGGCAGTTGTCAAATCGTATTAGGCACATTAGCTTATGCACGTGGCGATATTTCCTTAGCGAAATCGTATTTAGAAAGCGCTTTAGACAACGCACGCATGATTGGTCTCCAGGTTAAAGTTGCTGTGGCCCTCGTTGAATTAGCCAAAATTGTTGCCCATCTTGGCAACTTAAATCAATCTGAAGCCTATATCAATGAAGCCACCGATATTTATACAGAAACTGGTAACCGTTGGGGATTGTCACAGGCTTGGCAATATGCAGGCATGTTGGCTATCCAGCGTAAACATTGGTCACAAGCCAAGCAGTTGTTGTTACAAAGTTTGCGCTTGGCCTGGGAGATTGGTGCTATACCGATATGTATCCATACATTGTATAGCATTTCTTTTGTGTTAGCGGATATGGGGCAATCCCAAAATGCGCTGACAACGTTAACTTTCTGCCAACAGCACAGCGATCAGCGCTATTTTGCTTTTGCTGAAGATGTTCTTCTAGAAACAGAATTACTTAAATTATTATCACCAGCAAACACCAACCGTGCCCAGGCTGTTGGCAGACAGATTCAACTTGGCGATCTGATTTCCCAAATGTTTACGTGGCTGTCGTGAAGCCCGCACCCTACTTCGGCAAAGCTTGGTGCTGGTGTTGCGTCAAACAAGTATTGTCGGGCGAACATCGGTGACGCGGTTAGAGTCTACGCTGTGCTGAGTGTACCGAAGTCAAACACAGCCATGAGCAACCTGCTAAAGAAGTTTGCTGGACTATCAGGTTGCAGTTAACTAAAAACATGCAAAAAAGCTATCCAAATGAAGTGCCGGTTGCTACTGTTTTTTCAATGTGGTGGCCGTTGGCGGCAAGTTGGCTGATGATGGGCACGGCCGTTCCCATGATCAGTGCCGTCCTGGCACGGTTAGCTGAACCCAAAATCAGTCTAGCGGCTTTTGGCGGCATTGTCTTCCCCATTTCCTTGATTATCGAAGCGCCGATTATTATGTTGCTGTCCGCCTCCACCGCGCTGAGCAAAGATTGGCCTTCTTACCAACTCATCCGCCGCTTCATGATGGGGATCAGCTTTGTTTTAACATTCACTCACTTTCTACTGGCTTTTACGCCGCTTTATTACACCGTTGTCGTGGGCATCATGGATCCACCCGCCGTGATTATCGAACCGGCACGCATCGGGCTCATGATCATGCTGCCCTGGACGTGGACCGTTGCTTATCGGCGCTTGAATCAGGGGGTTTTGATCAGAAACGGCCGTTCTAAAGCAATCAGTGTCGGCGCAATCATACGCATTAGTGCCAATGCAAGCGTGCTGGCAATTGGTTGGGCAATTGGTACGATTCCAGGCATCGTCGTCGGCGCCAGCGGCTTGATCGCCGGCGTGATCGCCGATGCCGTGTATACCGGCGTTGTGGTACAGCCCGTCCTGCGGAACACATTGCGCCCCGCCGCGCTGGTCAGCCCTGTCTTAACCTGGCCCGCATTTCTCAACTTCTATTGGCCGCTTGCCCTGACCTCGCTGCTCAACCTGATCGTCACACCCTTGGGCAGTGCCACCATCAGTCGTATGCCAGATGCCTTGAATTCATTAGCTGTGTGGCCGGTCTTGACCGGCTTTTTATTCATGTGGCGCAGTATAGGTTTTGCTTACAGCGAAGTGGTCGTCGCCAACCTGGATGAACCAGGATCGTTTTTCGCTTTGCGCCGGTTCACGCTTTATCTGATGGCATTCGCTGTGCTTGGCTTGACTTTTGTAGCTGTGACACCGGTGTCCGATTTCTGGTTTGTTACCGTATCTGGTCTGGGAGCAGAACTAGCAACGCTGGCAAGCGTCGGTCTGTGGGTAACATTATTGTGGCCTGTGATTAGCATCTTGCGTAATACCTTCCAGGCTGTGTTGGTCAGTGGGCGCAAAACAAGGGCGGTAACGGAGGCGGTGGTTATTTTTTTCCTGCTCAGCGGCGTGCTGCTTGTATTGAGTACCAATCTAAACGGCCGTTTGCCCGGCCTCTTTGTCGCGCTCATTGTCTTCCAAATTGGCTATGGCAGCCAGGCGTTATGGATGTGGCTGCGCAGCCGCACTTATCTCAAAGCAGTTAAAGCACGTGACATCGTCTTGCGTGAGCAGTTTGTTCAAGAAGTCGCCAATGTTTAGAATACTGTGTTTGCACTTTCTGCAAAAACCAGAATTTTTGCCACTAATTTTCACGGATTTGCACAGATTAAGATGTAAATTCGTGGCAAAAACTAAAATCTGCAAAAGTATTGATGGGATTTATTGGTTTTTCCTGTTTAGTGGCGAGCAGATTACGGCCATCCTTATCAAATGAGGTCACTGTGTTTCACTTAACCTGTACAGGCCAGCCAAAAGATTTGACTTGGGTCGTAATTTGAGTATATTGTGATTATCAAACCTGCCATTGTTTGCCTTTTTTCACGCTCCAATTGATTATCCAAATGTGAGCGAAAAGAAAATGTTCGGCGGTCTCGCTTTTATGCTTAATGATTATATGTTTTGTGGCGTGACTGGTGAATATCTGATGGTGCGGTTTGGTATTGAACGTTCAAGTAAATAAATAGTAAGCATGGAGCAGGAAAATGAAGAAATCTCTCCCCCTAATTTTATTAACCATCATCGCCTTGCTGCTTGTGGCTTGTATCCAGCAAGAGCCGACATCGCCTTCTGCCGAAGTTCCTGAGCAGGCTGAAGACAATGACACCCCAAAACAGGCAGAAGACACGGAAGGAACCGAGCAAACTGACGGAGATGCAGAGGAATCATCTGAACAATTGCCGGTTAAAACAGATGTTGACATAGCGCCAGTTGACAGCGTCACCATCGAGCAGCAAGGTGATACGTATGTTGTTGTTGCCAGCGGGAATTTACCAGATGGCTGCACGACGCTCCATGAGATTACCCAAACAGTGAAAGCAGATACAATTGAGTTCATCCTAACCACCACCCGTCCACAAGATATGATGTGTACGCAAGCGCTTGTCCCCTTTAGCGAAACAATTTCAATTGATACAGGCGAACTGACAGCCGGTGAATACAGCGTTGTGGTCAACGGTGTTGCCGCTGATCAACCGATCATCATTGGTGAGAATACACCACTACCAGAAGGTAATGCAGTCACAGGTTCTGTCACTTACAAACAAAGGATCGCCTTGCCTGATGACGCCATGCTGAGTGTACAATTGCAAGACAGCTCGTTGGCCGATGCACCGGCCATTATCCTTGGCGAAGTCAGTTATGCGACCGCAGGTAAACAGGTTCCACTACCCTTTGCAATTTCTTATGATCCCGCTGATATTCAAGAAAACCACACATATTCGTTAGCGGCACGCATTGTTGACGCAGAGGGCAATCTGATGTTTGTCAATGATACGGCCGTTCTCGTGATCACAAATAACAATCCGACTACAAATATTGATGTGCCCGTTATTCCAGTCGGCGACACCGCATTGATTCCAAAGACTGAAACAGGAGCAGAACCGGCTGCACAAGCTATCGACAAAATTTGGCAATGGACTGAATTTAGTGATCCAGTCAACGGTCCGCAAGAAATCCCACAACCGGAACGATATGAGTTGGTTTTGAATGCGGATGGCACTGCTAATATCAAAGCAGATTGTAATATGGTCAATACAACCTATACGATTGATGGCAGTAACATCACGATTAATCCATTGGGGGCAGCAACTTTGGTCGCCTGTCCACCTGATTCATTGGCAAACCAATACCTGCAATATCTGAGTTTTGCACGCATCTTCTTCTTCGAGGGAGAGGATATGTTGTTTGACTTGATGGCAGATGGCGGGACGATGCGTTTTAGTGAACCGGTTGTACCTTCCACTGAGGATTTGATCGGGCCAGTCTGGCAGTGGACTGACACTAATACAGCCAACACCAGTACGGCCGTACCCAACCCCGCCGCCTATTCAATCCAATTCTTGCCAGATGACGTCGCCGTCATTATTGCTGATTGCAACAATATTTTGGCAGAATATACCGTTGAAGATGGTGTATTGAACATTCAGATGGGCCCGACAACGGCCGTGTTCTGTGGCGAAGAATCCTTAGACACCCAATTTGTTCAGGGACTAGAGGCTGTCGATGGCTTCCACCTGGAAATGGAAGCGCTTTTCTTGGATGAAACCACAACTGGCAACTCCATGCGCTTCGCGGTTAGCGGCGCAGAAGTAACCGGTACTGTAACCTATTTGCAGCGGATTGCTTTGCCTGAAAATGCTATCCTAGAAGTTCGCGTGCAAGACATTTCACTGGCAGATGCACCTGCGATTACCATCGGTGCCGACATTTATACACTCGACGGCGCACAAGTACCACTTCCATATAAAGCTTATTACAACCCCGCATTTGTACAGGAAAACCGTCGTTATAGTGTGTCCGCACGTATAACCGATGCCGAAGGTAAATTGCTGTTCATCAATGACACCATGATTCCGGTCATCACAAATGACAACCCAACAACAGATGTAGAAATTGTAGTCGTCCAGGTAAATTAACAGATGAAGGTGCGTATGCTTATCTCCGTTAAATCATAAACCATTCCGAGCAGATGTGAATTGGGTTTGCAAAATATTGTATTCATAACAAAACGGCGGCATTGAGAGCTCTCAATGCCGCCGTTTTGTTTAATTCTAGGTTGGTTTTAATCTAACTGCGTTGTCTAAACGCTTGGATAACACCAACGATGCCAAAAATCACGAAAAGGAAGCCTGACATCCATACCAGTGTAACTGCACTTATTAAAGTATTACCTAAGATGAAGAGACCAATAAGGAGCGCCAAAACGCCCATGATACCAACACCCCAGCCACCACCTTTGAATGCCTGGATGATCATAATGATACCAGCCATAAGACCGTAGAAACCCAATACCCATGTAAAGATAACAGGTACAGCGACTGCGGATGCAATCGGGTTACGGATGATGACCAAACCGGCCAGAATACCGATGATGCCAATAAAAAGCTTCCAGCCCCAGGCAGAATGATCAATAAACATGCTGACGAGATCGAAGATACCGCTGACGATCCAGTAGATACCGACAAACTGTATAAGAATAAACAGTGTTTTTTCGGTTGACGAGATGAGTAAAAAACCAACTATGATGGCGGCAACACCACCTAGTAAAATGAGCCACCAAGGGCGAGCCTGGGTTTCAATTGACATTGCTGAACTTTCAGCCATTTTAACCTCCTAAAACAAAAATTTTTTTTGTTTCATATTCTTTTAATTAAAATATAGGGCATTACTAAAAGGGTTATGAACCCATAATTAGGAAAAAATGAAGTCGCGTTTATTCAATACAGCCTCCTTGATTAATATCTTCAATAAAATCGCCTGTAATTTTGTGAATAAAGATTCCCTTACGCAATTCTAATTTTGAAGCATATTTTCCAGATATTATAATCATTTTGGTTTTTTGGGCTACACCAAATGTTAAAAACATGGTTGTGACTGTTAAAGAATTTGACCTATTCCAATTTTTCGTAATAATATCGTACATAAGATACGATGATATATTGTTAAAATGAAAATGTTGCTTTGTCACTTAAAATTTGAAGGTATAGACCAAAAAATAAATCCGTGTTAATATTAAAAAGTTGTTAAGATTTATTTTGTCGTTAATGACAATTATTGTGTAACGCAACATATTTTAGAACAAAGGAGATATCATGAAAGAAAATCTGAATATTGCATTGTTTCACCAATTGATGAATAGTAATGAAACCCCCAAAAACACACTTTTAGATGCTTTACGCAGTTTAACTCAACTCGACAGCAAAAATTCTGTTAGGGATACAGGCCCGCAGTTAGGGGCATGGAGTGGTTGGTCTGCCTAAAAATAAGCCTAACCGTATCAGCGCGTAGTAAAAATAGGGCACTTGTGAAAAATCAAGGAGCGTGGGTGTTTTGTAAAGGCGCATTACACCTTAGTTACTTTGTTTTCTATTAAAGGGTCAAATAATATTAATCGGCGTGTGGCTTAAGGCCACACGTTTTTTGATTCTGCGGTGAAGCTATGACTGTCTTGCAGGAAAAAATCCGCACCCACCTACAAAGTTTGCCAGAATTTGAAAGCTGGCCAGAAATCATCACTCTGTTTAGACGGTCAGGAAATGTGCCACGTCCCGATTGGGAAATTCCATCGCTTGCATGTGATGCGGCTGGTGGTGGTGATCTTGATGCAGTTAGCTTTGGCGCGGCAGCAATCGCTTGTTTACAAATCAGCATTATTCTAGTTGATGATATGTTGGATGATGATCCACGTGGCGAACATCACAGCAGCGGCATAGGGAATGTGGCTAATAT
>JAGRDI010000138.1 GCA_020432765.1 Anaerolineales bacterium
AGTTTCACCGCACCGATCATGTTCCCTGATATTGAAATTGTCAATCCATTGGCTGAAGTATTGAGTAATTTAGGCTTAAAGCAGTTCCATGCAGCCGAAACAGAAAAATATCCACATGTGACCTTCTTTTTTAATGGGGGGCGCGAAAAGATATTTGAGGGCGAAGAACGTTATTTGGAGCCATCGCCCAAAGTTGCTACCTATGATTTACAGCCAGAAATGAGTGCCTACCTGCTCACCGATGCAGTGCTGAAACGCATTCAAGCGCATGATGATGATTTCATTTTAGTCAATTTTGCCAATCCCGACATGGTCGGACATACCGGTGTGCTAGAAGCCGCGATCAAAGCTGTTGAAACGGTGGATGAATGTGCCAATCGTTTGGTAGAAGCGGTCGTTGCGAAAGGTGGCGTGGCATTGGTAACGGCCGATCATGGCAACTGTGATCGTATGGTCGATTACTATACGGGCGAACCGCATACCTACCATACAACGCAGCCAGTGACTTTGATTGTAATTGGTCATGATGGCTATGTTAACATGGTGCCGCGTGGCATTTTGGCTGATGTTTCCCCGACGGTTTTAGATTTGATGGGCATCAAGCTACCAGATGAAATGACAGGTCGTAGTTTGATTGAACGTTAAGACCTGCGGATATCGACAGGCTCAGTGCAAGTTGGGATAAGCACGGAATTATTTGTATGCAAAATGGGAATGCTTTTCGAGCATTTGTAGAGGAAACGCAGCACTATTTGGCTGATAAAAAAGTGATTGATTATTATCGCGAATCATTGGGTGCTGCCATAGATTTGCGCCTGGATGCAATTGTCACGCACTTTATAGCTAGCACATCTGAACAGCGTGCATTTTTTCAAGCAGAATTGCTCCCTGGACAGCGCTCTTTGTTCGGTATTTATGGACATCGTGCGGCGACACGTGCGGTGCGAGAAGGCACACAGGATTTGTTATTGATGGGTTTGGTTGCAGCGGCCGTTGCTAATTATGAAATCCCAGAAAAGCGTCGCGTTGAGGTGGGTTGGGCAGTTTTTCACCATTGTGCGCGACAACTGGGTATGTCACCTGCCGATTTATTTGCTCAAGCAGCCGATTATGCGACACCAGATTTGGTGCTGCGCTTGGTGGCCTTTGGCAATCGAGCCGACGTGAATTTGGGCAGCTTTGGATGGAAAGAGCTGAAGACACCTTCTGGCGTTGTTTATAAATTTGAGTGGCGCTAAGAACAAATCGACTCTTGACATGGCTTTCTGTCCATGCTAGTATGCCGTTAATTATGTTGAATAAACACACTTTCACCGCCTTTTATTTAATTACTATGCAACCTAAAGCATTAGGGTGTAGTTTCACCGCGTGTTTGGTAAAAAGGATGAGAGATTGCGTGTGAATTTTCGTTTAATTTCTATATTTGTTTCCAAAGACGCGGTGGTTGCCATCGCGTCTTTTTTTGTTTTTAGTGCCCCAAAGCTGATTAAGGAAAAGAGTGGATAAAAATCCATCTACTCCCACAAATGATTGATATTTTCAGGAATAGTGAACAATGCATAATGGTAGACCAATAATCGATGTAAAAAATTTGCAAAAACGGTTTAAAGTCAAGCAAAAAGCGCCTGGATTGGGTGGCAGTTTGCGTGCGTTGTGGAAAACAGAGACCAAAGCAGTAACGGCCGTTGCTGATATCAGCTTTTCCTTGCAACCAGGCGAATTATTAGCGTTCATTGGACCAAATGGCGCCGGCAAATCGACCACGATAAAGATGCTGGTTGGCATTCTTTTTCCTAGTGGTGGTGAGGCACAAGTTTTAGGTTACACACCCTGGCATGACCGCCGCCAATTAGGGTATCACATTGGTTCTGTTTTCGGGCAAAAACCGCAGCTTTGGTACCATCTGCCACCTGAGGACACCTTTCGTCTCTTTGCACGTATTTATGAACTCGACGACAGAGATTATCAGCGTCGACGGGATTTTCTTGTTGATTCTTTTCAGATTGGGGATTTATTACATATTCCGGTACGCAAACTCAGTCTTGGGCAGCGCATGAAATGTGAGATCGCGGCATCGTTGTTACATAACCCCAAAGTGATTTTTCTGGATGAACCGACGATCGGTTTGGATGTGGTGGCTAAACAGCAGATTCGAGATGCAATTCGCACGATGAATGAAGAAGAGGATACGACTATTTTTCTAACGAGTCATGATGCCGGAGACATAGAGAATTTGTGTAAACGGGTGATCATCATCAATCATGGCAAAACGATCTTTGATGATCGCACATCAGTGTTACAACGCGATTATCTGACCAGGAAGGTGATTGATGTGCGCTTCGCAGAAGCACTTAACGGACCCTTTGTACTGCCGGGTGTTGATACAATCAAACAAGGCAGTTATGGTGTCAAATTGGAATTTGACAGCCGTCTGGTTCCGGTTGAACAGGTTGTGCAGCGAATCATCACGACCAAGCCGTGTAATGATATCAACATCGCGGATCCACCATTAGAAGAGATTATTCGTGAAATTTACACGACCTGATTGGTGTTTTTGGCTCGAATTTCACGAATGACACGAATTTTAGACCATTCTAATTTATGGTGTGCAAAAACTAATGAAAACGGGATTTGATTGGCAAACTGAGGATGAAGAAACGGCCGTTTCTCTACCCAAACCACAGCGACTGAAATTGAGTCGGCGTCAGCGTGCAGCGTTGTGGGGACTGTTTTTTTTGCTGCTGCTGGGTGGTTTAAGCGGGTGGCAGTTGTGGCGGCGCCAGACAGCCCGTACGCGCCAAGTTCAGGCCGATGTGGGCGCTGGTTTTCAGGTCTGGTATCAGGCAGTCAGTCAGAATGATATGGAGCTGTTTCGTTATCAAATGTCCACTGCTGATAGGCAATGGCTGCGCACACAGGGGCAATTGTTCGCGAATGACTTGGTGCTTGGCCGGACTCCAATGGGATTGTCACTGGTAGAAAATAACGACTTGCAGCCTGAAATCAAAATAGCGCCTGATTATCGCACTGCTGAAATTACATTTGAGCAGAGTTATGTACCGGATGCACGCTTGCATAGTGGTTCAGAGATTCAGTTACAGCATACGGCCGTATTCCAAAATGAAAATGACCGTTGGGTAAGAACAATGCCGGACAATGGTTTTTGGGGACAGACCCAAACCCAAGAAGGTGCGCGTATAACAATGCGTTACCCTCAGCGGGATGCTGAAATAGGTTTGCAACTTTGGACTGATTTAGAAGCTGCGTTGCAAACAATTTGCGCCGAAACTGTGGCGGACGGCGGTCGCGAATGTGACCAAACGACCCATTTGGATGTTGAACTGCGCCCGGATGCGGGACTATTAAGTGCAATGCCCGATATGGAGACACCTGTGTTCGACGGCCGTACCATAATACTGCCCACACCAACGTTGGTTGGTTTACCAATCGATGCCGGGGCATATGCCGCTTACTTGAATGGGTATGTAGGCCGTATTATGGCGACATTTAAGACAAATATCGAAACGCCTTTATCTTTACCGCAGCAGGTTATCTACACCTTATGTTTGGCCTATCCGAGCGATGGCTTTGAACTGCGACGGTATGATCCATTTTTGAATACATGGACGACTGTTGATGTGGAACGGCCGTATCAATTCCTGGATGCCGTGCCAGATGATTCCAGATTGCTGCTGCAAGCAAAACCAGATAGCAGCAGTCCAAATCGCTTGCATTTGAGCTTGTTAACCGACGGTGATGATAGTTTGCTGATTAATGATGTCACACGCCAATGGCAGCCGCGCCCGGTTGGTTGGCAAACATCAACGGAACCTACTCGTTTACTGCTGCAGGGGGCAGATTTATATAGCGCAACTACTTTTTATAACTGGTTGGATTTGGACACATGTGATCAAAATGGGTGTGCTACAGTTGATTTGCCGGGTTATGTATCCTGGTCCCCTTCAGGTGTGAATTCTGTGGTTGTGGTTGAGTCAGAATTGTTTTTTGGGAATGCAACCGGGCAGATTGTGGCACCAATTGAGGCCGGCCTACATCCTGTGTGGTTGGACGATGCGACATTGGCTTACGCACGTTTCGTGGAACAGGACGGCCGTATCAGCATGGATGTTGTAGCGCTTCAGCCTGGTTCTGATAAAGCCAATCTTTTATTTGATGCCGACGACTTGTCCGCTGCCGCAGATATATCTGAAAAAGGACAATTATTTATCAAATATATGACCAATAGTCCCGCTGATCCGCATTTGTTGCTGGTGGCTGCTTCGGGTATTGGTGACTATGCTGGTGAATATTTCATCTTTTCTGTGCAACTGCGTGCGCATGAACCTGACATTTTGCTGCGGGAACGGCGTGAAGGTGCGCCGCAAGGTTTTCCGACGTTGTTAACGCCAACCGGGTATCCGCCATTTTCTTTGTCACCAGACGGCCGTTGGCTGGTCTTTAGTGATTTGACGGGTGTATATAAAAACAGTTGGATTTTTTATTTGCATAATATGGAAAAACAGGAAACCAAAACATTGCGGACGGCCTTTCCGGCCTATCCGGCACGCTATCCGTATTATGATTGGTCGGCAGATGGCCGTTGGTTAGCGGTGCAAGATGATGGTTTCATGCGTTTGGTGGCGCCGGATGTTGATTTCCAACGACTTGTGCCGCATGAGTTTGATGCTTGTTATTATACGGCTTGGGTGAATGAATAATGCTGCTTAGATTGCGTGTGAATTCAAGAAAATACAGCGCGGTCACGTTGATTAATTTACAAAATCAATTGGCCTATATTTGGGATGCGTTGGGACGTTCATTATTTATCATTTTGATCATGTTCATTTTTGTGCAGTTGTGGACGGCCGTTTACCAATCAAAAGGTACAAATGAAATCGCCGGACTTACTTTAGCTGCCACCATTTGGTATTTTTTGATCGCTGAAGTGATCGAGTTGGGTAAATTCCGCCATGATCAGAAGATTTCTGAAGAAGTTAAAGATGGCTCCATCGCCTATACATTGGTACGGCCGTATAATTATCTTACCTATCATTTTGCCAATGGCATGGGCGAAACGGCCATCAAAATGGGATTGGTCTTCCTTTTGGGCCTGCCCCTCGTTTGGTATTATGCGGGTCCACCACCTGTTGCCTGGCAAACGCTGCCGTTTGTGGTACTGGTTCTGATTTTGGCGCTGCTGCTGGATTTTTGTATGGCAAGCTGCATTGGTTTGCTGGCTTTTGTCTCTGAAGACACCAACTCATTTCGTCTGATCTATCAAAAGCTGATTTTTATTTTGGGCGGCTTGTTAATCCCGGTTGATTTCCTGCCGGAGTGGCTGCAGAAAATTGCACGCATTCTGCCCTTTAGCCTGGTGACCTATGCGCCGGCAAAACTCTTTGTGGCTTTCGAATGGGCACAGTTTATGCAAATTGTGACATTTCAAATTATTTGGATTGCTGTTATGGGAGGGCTTTTGTGGTTGCAATACCGTTGGGCGACACGTCGTTTAGCGGTGAATGGCGGCTAAATTTTAGCGTCAGGGTTTTGTGAGATTGTGAAGATTCTACTCCCATACATCCCTGACATTAAAACTGGAGTCTGGCGAATTCTCATGTCAGGTTTTTACCACGCACGGTGTGTGAACAAATTGATCATAAAACCTGACATGTCTCCTCTGGTAAAATAAAAACGCCGGTGTCCAGATTAAAAGAGAAAATAACGATGAATTTTATTTCACGATTGCAAGCTGAATATCGATTTTTGCGGGCATTAACGGCCGTTAACCTCTCCTCAGCCATGGAATATCGCGCCAGTTTTTTAACGCAAATCGTTTTTATGTTTATCAACAATGGTATCTACTTTATCTTTTGGCTTATCTTCTTCAAGCAGTTTGGAGATGTACAGGGCTATGACATTAGCGACATTTATATGTTATTTGCTGTCGTCGCCTTTGGATATGGCATTGGCTATATGTTTGCCGCCAATACAGGTGCAAACCTGGCTTATACCATCGTGCAGGGCCGCCTGGATTATTATTTAGTTTTGCCGCGTAATTTGTTGCTGCATGTCGTTTTCTCACGCATGAGTGTCTCGACAATCGGTGATGTCACTTTTGGTTTGATCGCTTTCTGGTTTGCCGGCCGTTATTATCCGCTTGATTTTCTGTTTTTTCTAGCGGTGAGTCTTCCGGTGGCGATGATCTTTGTGGGATTTTCCACAATTATCGGTTCTTTAGCCTTTTTCTTTGGCAACACGCAATATGCCAGCCAACAGCTGTCCAATGCGACGCTCGCGTTTGCAATGTATCCACATACGTTGTTTCGCGGCTTTTCGCGTTTTATGCTCTATACGATTATTCCAGCCTTTTTCATTGGAGCAGTGCCGGTGGAGATCATTAAGAATCACGACGGCCGTTTACTGCTGCTGTTATGCGGTGTGGTTGTGGTGGTATGGGTGTTGGCAACGACCGTGTTTTATGGTGGATTGCGGCGTTATGAATCAGGGAATGCGATCAATGTGAACACATAACGCAGATATGTGTTTATGTTATTTTCTGCCGGTTGGTGCGACCTGAATTACACGGATGTTTGCTGTGCGTTCAAGCTCGGCTGTAAAGGTGTCTAACTCTTCAGCCTCAAAAACGTTGCGGCCAGGACTGCGCGTTGGACGCCCCATAACCAGCAGTTCGCCGTGTGTGGCGGTGGCAAACTCGAGCAGCTGTTTATGAATATCGCCTTCACGCACCACGTAATCTACCTCGGTCACGCCACGGCGCTGCGCACGGTCGCGCAGGATCATCATCGCAAAATTACCCATTTCGACCAACTCGTTGTACACCACACTTAATGGACCAATCGTGGCGTATTGCAGAAATTCGGCGTCCATCACATGCAAGAAAGTCAAGCGAGCGTCATTTTCCAAGGCCAAATTGATCGCTTGGCTGACCGTATCGCGGCTTTCAGCACCACCACGCACGGCACAAATGATTAGCTCTGGTTTTTTATCCGTCATAATGTCTATCCTTGAATCGCTCACAAAAAATGGAATATCAACCACAGCGTTGCCAGGCTGACTGTGATTAATAAGGCCGGGAAACCCTTCCGGAAAAAGTAGGCGTAGCTGATGGTATATCCAGCCCGCTCGGCAATGCCTGAAGTCACCATATTCGCTGATGCGCCAATTAATGAGCCATTGCCGCCCATCGCGGAGCCAACGGAGAGGCAGTAGAACAAGACATTGCTCTGTGCACCAGGTATTGTCGCTGTAAGATAGCCGACAACAGGCAGCATGGCGGCCGTAAAGGGTATATTGGCAATTACGGTAGAGAGCAATGCGCTAAACCAGGTCACAACAAGGACTGCCAGCAGGAGATTACTGCCCACAAGCTGCCCAATGCCATCCGCGATGAGGCTAATCAGGCCAACTTCCTGCACCGCACCGACGACAACAAAAAGACCGATGAAAAACACCAATGTTGTCCAGTCTACCGCTTCAATCATTTCCTCAATATCCGGCCGAATCCAGACCAGAAGTGCTGTAGCCCCCATTAAGGCAGTTACGGCCGGTATGAGGTGGATTAGTTCACCGGCGATAAATAAGACCAGCATGAAAGCGCCGACAATACCAGCTTTTTTGAGGTGCTCCGGTTCGGTGATTTGTGCACGCTCTGCTAGTTTGTCCAACAAGAGGCTAGAGATGCCGCCTTTGCTGCCAGAGCGCAGCTCGTGCCGGTAAGTAAACTGGCAGTAGATAATCAGCCCGACCATTGCCAACAAGACGCCTGGGGTCAGGTTAGTCAAAAAGTCATTGAATGATAAGTGCGCATATGAACCGATCAGGATATTGGTGGGTGTACCGATTAAGGTGCTGATGCCGACGACGTTAGAAGCAAAAACTTCAGGTATCAACAGCGCTAATGGATTTATGCCCAATGCAAGTGCAATCTGGACTGTAATTGGTGTCATCAATAACATGGTGGTCACATTGTCGAGTGTGGCTGAGGCAATGCCGGTAACGATCATCAAGATCACCATTAAAAGCCAGATGCGCCCACCTGATAGGCGGTAGGCGTTGAAGGCCAGCCATTGAAACACGCCGGTTCTTTCTACGACGGCGATGATGATCATCATGCCCATGATGAGGAAGATCACGTTCCAGTCTATGTAGCGCAAAGCGCCTTGAAAGCTAAAAATATAAAACTCTTCAGACAACGGCCGTCCCAAATAACTGACGGCAAAGACAAGCGACATGCCCAGCAGGGCTGCCAGGGTATTGTGCAATTTGCCAAAGGCGATCAACAATAACATGCCGATGAAGATCAGTGCGGCGATCCAGAATGACAGTGTAACTTGCCTTTGCATAATAGTGTTGGACAGCACGACGGGTTGGCCGGCGCGTAGGCTTTGGATTACGGCCGTATCCAATGGCATGATGACCGGTTGGAAATGTTCGCGTTCAATGCGTACAGTCAGTTGTTCAGGAATTATTGTGGGCACATTTAGTGTGTAACGGCCGTCAGGTTGTGTGCGGGTCTCAGTGAGGGCATCATCATTTTCAGCTGCGTGCAGACTCACTCGCGCATCAGCTACCATCTGCTCCTGGCGGTCGTAAACGCTGCCGGTGAGTAAGGGACTGTTTTCAGATGCTTGTCCCTGCACTTTTTGCCAGGGTAAAACCATCATGAGCCCGATTAACAGCAGAAAGGCAATCAATCCGTAGAAGCGCAGCGGCTTGTGCATTGTTTACTGCTCCTCAGGCAGGACGACTCGCGCGCCGGTCTGGGTTTCGATACGTTGGATGAACGCTTGATGCAGTGCAGCCGTAAAAACATTGTCTTCACTTTTGAACTTTGGCTGGCCGATGACTAGATAGGTGGCGCTGAGTTCATGACATAAGATTACGATCTCTTCTGTCACATCACCATGTTTGATAACACCTTGCGCTTTTATTCCTTGAGAGGCGGCTTTCGCCTGTGCCGTCAGTAAAATAAATTCGCCCATTTGGGCTAGCTCTTTTGAAATGGTGTGGGTACGGCTGCTGGCGGTGCGATCGAGGAATTCGAGGTTGACGATGTATAGGAAGAAAAGCGACAAGTTTGTCTCTTTGGCCAACGTTATCGCACGGTTGATAGTGGGTTGACTATCAGGTCCACCGCGAACAGCACATACAATTCCGCTCATAGCTGCCTCCAGAATTTATTAACCCTGTAACGTAACCAATTTTAAGCTAAAGTATAGCGGATAGTTCAAAAGTATGTCAATGATGTCAAGAATGAAAATTGCTACTATCGAGTAAATGGGGTTGGGGGAGAACAGTAACGGCCGTTTAATTTTCTCTCATGAATTTAGTTGTAAAAAAGTTATACGACGCTTCCCCATCTGCAAGCGATCCACTCGCTTAAAGCTTGTGTGTGTACATTTTTGTGCTTTGTTAGCACTGATAGCTACGATTGTGTTTTTATGGATGATAGTCAAAAGCGCATCCAGCATCTGCCATAACATGCCTGGCTGGGTGACTTTGGTTTCCCTAACAAACTGCCATTCAGATTGATTCCCATAAGGTACATCGCAAATAATTATGTCAATTTGATCGCTGCTAATGTTTTCTATAATTTCCTGGCGATTTGTTGCATCAGCAGTGAAATAACGGGTACCGATTTGATGCTTGGCTAAGTTTTTTTGCAACTGTTGAGTTAATTGTTGTGCGCTTTTGGCAGCCTCGATGTGTGATGATTTGCCAAATGTATCATACATCACTGCTATTTCTTGGACGCGTTTTTCAAGGCCAGATTGGGTCAACAAGCTCAGGTTGCGTTTGGCAACTTCAAGAATCTTTGCATCATTGTCTGAAACAATGATCCGATCAATCATTGACCAATGTAAATGTGCTAACGTACTTAAATGGTAGGCACTGCCACAGCAAGGATCATAAATACTTGCTGGTGTGGTAAATCCATTCGCTTGACGCTGTGCCCAACAACGTTGAAAAACCTCACTGACTAACCTGACTGGAAATGCTGGATGTCCTGGCGCACTGTAAAAGACGCGCCCACTGGCATAATCGCTGTAATCTTTGTTTTCTTTTGCATATTTGTAAGGCATGTTGCTTAATTGGGCAGCCCGTCAAAGAAATCAACGATACCTGTTTCAAGGGAATATTCGGCTCCGACAATTAGCAGGCCGTCCTCTTGTATGAGTTGTTCCAGAATTTGCGAGCCATGGCGTAGATGTTTAGCGGATGCCCGAATGTTGGCGCGTACAGCGTGGTGCATTAACGTGTTTTCGTCATGCTGCAAATCTGTTTGCAGCAACTCTTCCACGGATGGTCGAATATAATCCACAATTGCACGCAAATTGGGTGAGCGGTTTTCTGTTGGTTGCCTGAGTTCTTCTAGTGTGGCTTGCACCGCCCCGCATTGTGAGTGTCCTAAAACGACAACCAGCCGAGTACCGAATTTTTCAGCCGCGAACTCGACGCTGCCAATGTGCGAAGGTGCAACAATATTGCCGGCTACTCGGATGACAAACAAATCACCCAGCCCTTGATCAAAGATGATTTCTGCGGGCACACGTGAATCAGAACAGCCAAGAATGACGGCGAATGGTTCCTGACCGGCCATCAATTCTTGACGACGAACTTGACTGCCGAGGAGAGCTTTGCTTGAGACCTCTGATGTAAAGCGGTGGTTGCCTGTTTGAAGACGTTTTATTCCTGTTGTTGCAGTGATCATTTTTATTATTCCTTTTTTGGCGCATATGTGCTGCTTCCGTTATCATTTTATCAACAATTCAGCGCAACCTGTAGCTTATCAGGATTTCTGATGGAAATTGGGAAAGCGGATACGATGCGACTGACTGACCAAAAATATTATGGGACATCCCCATTGGAGACATACATGCCAAATCAACAAATGCGCTCACTAATCAGCCAAGATATTCACTTTTTAGGCGATATATTGGGTAAAGTAATTCGCCGTCATGCCGGTATCGAAATATTTGAGATGGTTGAGCGTATTCGCGCCTTGACAAAAGCACGCCGCATTGATAACACACCAGCGATTGATGACCGCATTGCGCAGCTTGTTGGAAACCTAGACAGCCAAGATGCGGAAATGGTGGCGCGCAGCTTTGCTGTGTATTTTGAATTGATTAATATTGCTGAGGAACAGTACCGCGTACATGTGCTGCGCGAGCGCGAGCGTGAAGCGCATCCGCTGCCACTGCGGGAATCAATACCGGCTGCCATTGCTACTATGCGTCAAATTGGAGTCGATGAGTTCGAGATGCAGGAGCTTTTAGATAGACTGCATATTGATCTGGTTTTTACGGCACATCCTACCCAGGCAAAACGTCGTACAGTGCTTTCTAAGCTGCGGCGCGTGGCCACGGCATTAACTGATTTACAGGAGCGTGCTTTGTTGCCATTGGAGCGGCAGCGCCTGGTTGAGCACATGCAGGCCGAGATTACGTCTTTGTGGTTTACGAATCGTACGCGAACGGCCGTTCTTACCGTCACAGATGAGGTCAAAACAGGCTTGTATTACGTCGATACCACTATCTGGGACACGATACCAGAACTTTACCGTGCTATGGCTGCTGCGCTTGCTGAACATTATCCATCTATCAGCATGCCGGCACGTTTCTTGACATTTGGCTCCTGGATTGGTGGTGACCGCGACGGCAATCCCAATGTGACTGCCGATATCACGGCTGAGACATTGCGCCTGCATCGTGGCCTCGCCGTATTGAAGCATCAGGGAATGGCTACACAGTTGAATCGCTCACTGAGCATTTCGGATCAAAAATTGGCCATAGAGCCTGAATTTTTGCAGGCGCTCGAGTCGGTCAAGGACAGTTCAACGCATTTGCGTTATTTGCAAAAACGCTACCCTAACGAGCCATATCGACTGTGGGCGGCCGCGCTGGCAGACGATTTAGCCGCAGCAGCAACGGGAAAGATGGTTGAGCGCTTAAAGGGGGTTTCCAACTTGCCTCTGCGCCTAAGAACTTTGGATGATTTGTTAAGGCCGCTTGATTTGATGGACAGGACGTTACGCAGCAGCAATTTGCAAGAGATTGCAAATGATACTTTGACTCAAATCCGTTATCAGGCGCAGGTATTTGGTCTGCATGTGGCGCGGCTCGATATTCGTCAATATAGTGACTACAATACGGCCGTTCTGTCAGAATTGCTGCAAAAATCAGGTCGCCACAATCATTTTGCGACATTGGCCGGTGAGGAACGTGCTGCCGTATTGTCGGCGCAATTAGCGCAGCCGATTCCCGATTTGAGCACGCTTACAGATTTGTCACGAGAAACGGCCGAAACGTTAGCCTTATTCCAGATCCTTTACCGCGCTTTTGATTTTTATGGCCCTGAGCTGATTGGCCCTTACATCGTGAGTATGACGCATGGACCGGAGGATATTTTGGCACCGCTTTTGCTGGCTTATTGGCATGGCATCTGTTTGGATGACGGCCGTGCTGTGGAGGGGTTAACTTTTGCACCTCTCTTTGAAACCCGTGCCGATTTGCAAGCTGCTCCCGATGTATTAACGGCTTTGTTTAACCACCCGGCCTACGCGCCACATCTGGCACGTGCCGGCCGTCAACAGGTGGTCATGATTGGTTATTCGGACAGCAATAAGGATGCTGGGTATGTGGCCGCTAACTGGGAGCTTTACCAGGCACAAGAGCAGATTGCGGCCACGTGTAAAGCAGAAGGTGTTCAGTTGACATTGTTTCATGGGCGTGGCGGCACTATTGCACGTGGTGGCGGCCCAGCTAACCGCGCTATTTTGTCCCAGCCACCAGGTTCGGTAAACGGCCGTATTCGTATTACTGAGCAGGGCGAAGTGATTGATGAACGCTATGGTCATCCAGCTATCGCACGACGGCATTTGGAACAAGTGATGCATGCTGTGTTGACTGCCAGTGCCCCTGACTATCTTAACAATATGCCGCAGCCGCATCCAGAATGGCGGGCGGCGATGGATGCGTTAGCGATCGTTTCCTATCGTGCCTACCGTCAATTGGTGTATGAAACGCCAGAACTGCTAACCTATTGGCAGCAAGCCACACCCTTTGAAGAGATTAGTCAGATGCAGATTGGGTCACGGCCGTCACGCCGCACCGCACAAGCAACCTTTGGCAGCTTACGCGCCATTCCGTGGGGTTTTAGCTGGATGCAAAGTCGGCATGTACTGCCGGGTTGGTACGGTGTGGGTGAGGCACTTGAAGCGTATGGTGATTCACTGCAGAAGCTGCAACAGTTACAAACGATGTACCAGGAATGGCCATTCTTTCAGGTGATGATTGACAACGCACAGGTTTCATTGGCAAAGGCAGACATGGGCATTGCGCGTTTGTATGCGGGGTTGGTGTCTGATGAAGGTATACGAGATAAGATTTTTGGTGAAATTGAGAGCGCTTTCCAACGGGCGCGTACCCAAATTTTGCGGGTGACTGGCCAGCGCGAATTGTTGGACAACGATCCCACGCTGCAACGCTCGGTGCGGCGGCGTAATCCATATGTTGATCCGTTGAACTTTATTCAAGTGGGATTGTTGAAAAAGCTGCGTGTTATGCCTGAGCAAGATAGCCCTGCTGCACAGGAATTACTGCAAACGATCTTCCTGACCGTCAATGGCATTGCTTCAGGGTTGAAGAATACAGGATAATTATTCCTCGCGGAGTGCGGAATGGGGAGTAAAGTTGTTTTGCATTCCACATTCCGCATTCAAAATTCGGTAATGGCCGTTTCTAACACAGTCGGAGAGTTTTTGTTTGTGATTGTGTTGGGCAGCTGGCGGAACACAGGTTATTTCACGTACTGCACTCTGAGTATTTCATGCATGTATTTTAATGCCCGCGAGGTTTTCCAAAGCCTTTGCTAATGCATGATTGCCATCAGCGCCTAAGCCTTGATTTTGCAAGCTGCGGTAGAGGTTGAAAACAGTGCTGGTTCCCAAAAGCGGGACACCGAGTTGATCGGCAGCTTCTAAAACCAAGCGCAAATCTTTTTGTTGTAAGTCTATTGTAAAACCAGGCTGCCAGTCACGTTCAATGACTTGTGGTCCGCGGTTGTTCAACATCCAACTACCGGCTGCCCCGCCAGAAACGGCCGTTAATGTCTTCTCTAAATCCAGACCGCCAGCTTGTGCAAACAAAAGCGCTTCACTCACGCCCAGCATCGTCACAACCACCAAAATTTGGTTAACCAGTTTGACCGTTTGTCCAGCGCCAATCTCGCCGACATGCGTGATTGTTTTGCCCATCGCTTCAAAATATGGCATAGCGCGTTCAACCTGGAATGCGCTGCCGCCGACCATAATGCTTAATGTGCCATTTGCTGCTCCTTCACTGCCGCCGCTAATGGGTGCATCCAGCATGTGAGCGCCTTTTTGCGCCAGTGCCCCGGCAATATAGCGCGTCATTTGGGGGCTGATGGTGCTCATATCGATGACCAGATTCCCACTTTCGATGCCATAAATCGCGCCATTTTCGCGTAAAATAACCTCTTCGACATCGGCCGTATCACTTACACAAGTAATTACGATTTCGCTGTGCGCGGCTACATCTGCCGGGCTCGTGCAGGGATTTGCGCCAGCTTCAATAAACCGCTCCATGCGACTGCGCGTACGGTTCCAAATGCTTACTGCATGACCCGCTTTTATTAAATTATTGACCATGCCTTGCCCCATAATGCCAAGGCCGATAAAACCAATGCGTTCGCTCATTTTTTCCTCTCAATTGTCATCTTCTGCTGGATGACAATTATTACTTGATGCTTTTGCCTAAATTTTATGATCAGGGGGTGAATTATGGCAAAAGATGTTGAATAAGCCAGAATGCGCGGTTTTTGCAAATAGTGCATAGTACATAGAACATTGTTTTGCCTGGGTAACATACTCCGCTTTACGCACTAAGGACAAACCGAGACCTCAAAAGGATAGGAATCAGGTATGATTTCAGCTATTTGCTCAGGGGTTGGTTTATGTTTTTCGCATGCTAAGCTCATGAGGTGTTCGATTTTCATGTTCCAAATATATGAATAATCAACATCTTTTGCGCGACCAATTGCAATCAACAAATCCGTATCGTCATTGTGGGTAAAGTGGATGTCGGCAACAAACAAATCATTTGCGATTGAAAGATGAACAGGATTCAATCCCGGATTGCCTGTGTCTAGATTCCAAAGGTATATTTCACCATCAAGATCACCGCTGCCTAGCCAATGGGAGTTTGGGTCAAAGCTAACGGCCGTTACACTACGCTTATGTCCCGGATATTTTACGTCATCACGCTGGGATAGCTCAATCATTTTTTCTTGTGCATTTTCGCGGTTCAATTCTTCAAGGTTCCAGAGTCGCACATTATTGTCATGACTACCTGTAACAAACCATTTGTCATTTTGACTGAAATCAAAATCTTCTATGCCTAAACTATGTTTGTATAACGGTATGGCAGTATAGCCATCTGTGACTTCCTCTAACTTGACCAATTGAGGGGTTTGATCAGTTGTAATCAAAACTAGCCATTTATCATTTGGACTGAAAAGTGAATATTGTATGCTGTTATCCCCAATATCAATTTTGAGAGGGCCTTTATTTGGATCAGTGCTGTGTAAATTCAATAAAACGGGGTGGTTGTTTTCACGAAATGTGAGCATCCAATTATATTGGTTGCTGACTATATCGTGCGTATTGGTTTGTGGTTCATCGAGGTGGGTATGGGAAGGCTCTGTTTTTTCTGCAGTTTGACTCCCTAAAACCTGTAACAAGATTCGCCGGGTATAAGTGGATTTTTCAAATTTGTCATCTGCATCGACTGAATTGACAATATAAGCCGCAACAATTGCGTGGTTAATCTGTTGGCTAGGTTCAAGATTTAACGCGCTGGCGGCTATTGTATCGGCAACGCTATATTTTGTTTTGATGTCTTCATTAATTTCGGAGTTTTCAATAGCAGTCGCAGTTGCTTTTGCAATACTGTTTGTTACTCCCTTGATTGCTTTTTGTTCTCTGTCATATTTCAAGACAATTAAGGAGCCAATCATGATGAGTATGGCAATAATAAAGATTGCGATTAGTCGCGACACGGTCATTTTGCAGCCTCCTACAAGTTTCAGTAAAAAAATGATACATCCTGAATAATGTGTAGTCTGATCTGTGGCGAATAATGGGCTTAGCTTGCTTACAGAAGGTGAAATTTTTATTTCATTTTACGCAATGCCCCAGCGACACTATATTACCCAAAGATGTAAGGAGTATAACAGAATTCTGCATGACTTGTTGCATGCAGGTTTACAATTTCTGATATTGGGATTTAGCCACACAACGGCCGTTTCGATATCATTGTAATTCTTTGGGATCTCATGGGGTTGACAGCACATATGGGGTCAGGCAATGAAATGCCGGTACCCATTTAAGTCCAGACACAGATCTACCTCATCCCCATATATGGGTGTATCCCTTGTATTCCCAAAGAACCAAATATTTCTTTTGAAAGTTTAAAGAAATCGTTTAAACTGTATCATTATTGAGATTAAGTTGACGCTTTGGCAACGAAGGTTTGTGTCTTTTCGCACGAAATGTGAAATTCATGTGGCCCTGGACTAGGATAAAGTGCGGAATTTCTCAGGCTGAAATAGCATAAGTTTGAGTAATTCACTATAGGATATTTACGTGGCATTAAAAATAAAACACCTTCTCCCCATTCTACTGCTACTTAGTATAATCGTTCTCACTGCCTGCGGAGGAACATCCTCAACATCCATAACTGTTGAATCGCCGCCTACATTGGTTGAACAAATACAAGAAGAACCAATTATAGGTGCATGTATTGGTGGTGCGTTTTTCATTCTAATCCTGCTATTTGCAGCTCTTATTTCCGCCATTCGAACGTCAAGAACACAGATAATAATAGAAAAAGAACGTATTGCAAAACAAGAAGCAATCGAAAAGGAAATTGCCAAAAGTGAAGGTGCTGTTGATCTGCTCCCACGTCTTACCCAGGTATTCAGCATTGGTGAGATGGATGTAATTGTAACATCCCTTGCCGTTGATCCAGAATCAATCCCACGCCGGCACGAAGGCAAACCTTTATACTTCTATGAGATAATTCAGTACTTTCAACGTAGAGAAAAAATCAGCCAGTTTTTAGAAAGATGTTCTTTTGACCGACCTGGAATTGATTGGAAAGTTTATCTAAACGATGACACGACTTAGTCGTTGGCTGTTTTCAACATAACAGATGTCGGCAACAAACATTTCATTTGCGATTTGAAAGAGTGGGAGGGGAGCAGCGGCCGTTATCCTTCCGAATACAGGTGTTTTTCTGATAGTCTGCGCGGAAAGAAAAAGGCCGGCTGGTTAACCAGCCGGCATCAATCGGAGGTGTGTCTGATCAGCTTACTCGTCGGTAACACATCCCTCTGAGGCTGATTTTACATTCTTGATATATTTGTATAAGGTGCCGCGTGTGGCTTTGTAGGCAGGTGCTTGCCACGCTGCACGGCGTGCTGCTAATCCCTTTGCGCTTACAGCGACTTCCAAAGTGTTATGTTGGGCATCAATTTTGATTTGATCGCCATTCTGAACCAAAGCAATTGGGCCACCTTCTTGTGCTTCTGGTGTGATATGGCCAACGATGAAGCCATGACTGCCGCCGGAGAAACGGCCGTCTGTCATCAACGCCACATCTTTGCCCAAACCTGCGCCCATAATCGCGCTGGTGGGCGTTAACATCTCCGGCATACCTGGACCGCCTTTGGGACCCTCATAGCGAATAATGACCACATCGCCTTTTTTGATGGCATCCTTTTCTAAAGCGGCCAACATCTCCTCTTCAGAGTCAAAGACATTGGCTGTGCCATTGAAAACCAAACCTTCTTTACCAGTGATCTTGGCCACAGCACCATCAGGCGCTAAATTACCACGCAAAATTTGCAGATGACCAGACGCTTTAATGGGATTATCAATAGAGCGGATTATATCTTGTCCAACAGTTAAATCGGCTACGTTAGCCAGATTTTCAGCCACAGTTTGCCCTGTTACTGTCAAGCAGTCACCGTTCAAATAGCCCGCAGCTAATAAATATTTCATCACAGCTGGAATGCCGCCAACTGCATGTAAATCTTCCATCACATATTGGCCACTTGGTTTCAAATCGGCCAAAAATGGTACGCGATCGCTAACTACCTGGAAATCATCAATGCTCAAATCAACATCGACAGCGCGTGCCATCGCGATTAAATGCAAAACAGCATTTGTTGAGCCACCTAAGGCCATTACAATCACCATCGCGTTTTCAAAAGCGGCACGTGTCATAATATCACGTGGTTTAATATCCTTTTCCAGTAACACACGTATGGCTGCGCCAGCATGTTTACATTCATCCATTTTCTCTTTTGAAGTAGCCGGATTAGAAGAGCTAAAAGGCAAACTCATGCCCAAGGCTTCAATTGCGCTTGCCATTGTGTTGGCTGTATACATACCGCCACATGCGCCTGCGCCAGGGCAGCTTGCGCGTACAATTTCTTGACGTTCGGCATCATCAAGGTTGCCAGCAATATATTCGCCATAGCTTTGGAAGGCAGAAACGATATCTAATTTGGCATGTTTGGCTGTGCAGCCAGCGCTAATTGTGCCGCCATAAACCATAATTGACGGCCGATTTTGGCGTCCCATCGCCATCACCGCGCCAGGCATATTTTTGTCGCAGCCAGGCAGGGCGATGAGCGCATCATACCATTGCGCACCCATCACCGTTTCGATGGAGTCGGCGATTAGATCGCGTGATTGCAATGAAAAGCTCATACCGTCGGTGCCCATGCTGATGCCATCGCTGACGCCAATCGTGTTGAAGCGCATACCAACCATATCTGCAGTGGTAACACCCTCTTTGACATGGGCTGCCAAATCATTGAGATGCATATTACATGTGTTGCCTTCATACCACATGCTGGCAATACCAATTTGTGCCTTGTCCATGTCGGCGGGTTGCAAGCCGGTACCATAGAGCATCGCTTGAGAAGCGCCTTGTGATTTTGGCTGTGTAATGCGTGAACTGTATTTATTTAATTGTGTCATTCTTTTTTCCTTTCGGTATATTCCACACCTTCAATCTTGATGAAATCGGCGTCTTGTGTCCACAAGATGGCTTGATGAGCAACGGCGGTTGCTAATATCATACTGTCGGACATGGGAAGTTTATGGGTGCATGATAACTTTGCAGCTTGTAAGGCAACGGCCGTATCTAAATCAACAGCCTTTCCCTGGTACATAGATGAAATGGCTAACAAGGCTGTGTGTTCATCCCGTTGTTGTAGAATTCGTTTGAAAACTTCATATATGCTCACCGTTGGCACAATGAGTTGTTTTGTATTCTCAATTGCTGGGGCAAAAAAAGTCGCATTGGATCCATCGGCGAAATATTCAAGTCAGCCCGGGAAATCGACTACATTCATACCCGATCAGGTTCCCTGGGTACTTCGGTGTTGATGCCGCGTAAAAAGCCACGCCGTTGTTGAATTGGAACGACTGGGATTATCTCAATGCGATTTTCGAATACAATAACTTGAACTTTTTACCCCGGTTTTATATTTAACGAATCTCGGATTTTACGTGGGATAACGACCTGGTATTTGAGTGATACTGTGACTGTTTCCACGGTTTTCCAATCGTTGCAAAATGTGTAAAACGATGGGGGATTATAAATTGTATTTGGTGATTAAGCAACCAGGCAATAGCTGTTTTCAGCTAACATCTATGGAACGCGAAAGGGATTTCGCGGCTACTATAGGAATTGCCGAGTACTGAAAATCGTGTATAGGTTCTATGCAAAATGAGCAGCTAATTTCCCAACGATGGTTTGTCCAATTGCCAGTGATGAGGTGGCAGCTGGGGAAGGGGCGTTGACAACATTAACAATGCGGGCGCTTTCTTGAAAATCGAAGTCGTCCATCATCGAGCCGTCCGGCAGCAGTGCCTGTGCCCGAATGCCGGCTGGTGATTTGACGAGATGTTCTTCGCGAATGGCAGGCACGAGATGTTGCAGCGCTTTGACGAAGGCTTGTTTATTGGCTGAGCGCCACATTTCTCCCATGCCCATGCGCCAATGTTTGGCAGCTAATTTGCGAAAGCCGGAATAGCGTAATGTTTCAGCGAGGTCGCCGCTGTTAAAATCGGTGAGGTTGTAGCCTTCGCGTGCAAACGCCAATACTGCATTGGGACCACAGGTGACACGGCCGTCTATCATCAGCGTAAAATGCACACCCAAAAACGGGAATTTTGGATCGGGTACGGGATAGATAAGGCTTTGGCACAAATGGCGCATTTCTGGTTTCAGTTCGAAGTATTCGCCGCGAAAGGGCACAATTTGAGCAGGGGCTTGCATGCCGGTCATTTTAGTAACCCGGTCAGAGTGTAAACCGGCGCAGTTGATCAGATATTTGCCGTTGAACTCACCGACTGTGGTTACGGCCGTTACCAAATCTGCTTGCTCGTGGACGGCCGTTACCTGCGTGCCTAAAACAATACTGTGTCCCTTTTCCAATAAAATATCTGCCAGGCGTTTAATCACTATTTTGTAATCGATGATGCCCGCTTCGGGGACATAAATTGCTTCAATACCTGCCGTATGTGGCTCGATTTCGTCCAGACGCACTTTGTCGATGATTTCACAATCAACACCATTAGCCTGTCCGCGTGCATAAATATCATGCAAAGCAGGTCTTTGACTTTTATCTGTCGCGACAATTACCTTACCACATAAATTGTATTCGATGCCTTGCTCGTCACAAAAAGCTTGCATCAATGCTTTGCCGGCACGACAATTACGCGCTTTGAGTGAGCCGGGTTTGTAATAGATACCAGAGTGTAGAACCCCGGAGTTGCGCCCGGTCTGATGCGCCGCCAATTTGCCTTCTTTGTCTAGAATCGTAATGCGTTTATCAGGATATACGAGGGTTAGATTGTAGGCAGTTGCCAGTCCGACAATGCCACCACCAATGATGAGAATGTCTGTTGTAGTCATAATAGAATTTATATGCTATTTATCTTGCTGGAGGGCTTAAGATCGTGCACGTTAGAAACCTATAAAATTGTTTTCAAATGTTTGAACCCATTTGGAGTGAGTTCTCAAACCGTTTGGATGTTCTCTAAAGCCATTGTTACAAATGCTCCCATTTCTTTGGTACCAACGGCCGTTTCGCCCACACGTGCCAAATCTGCAGTCCGATGACCCGCATTGAGTACATTGGATACGGCCGTTTCGATTGCCGCCGCTTCGGTGTCCAAATTCAGACTGGAACGCAGCATCATCGCTGCACTCAGCATTGTTGCCAGTGGATTGGCGATGCCCTTGCCCGCAATATCCGGTGCAGAACCGTGGATGGGTTCATACAGGCCAATTGATCCGGGCACACCCAAAGCTGCTGAGGGCAGCATCCCCAACGAACCGGTGATCATCGAGGCTTCATCAGACAAAATATCGCCAAACAAATTGCCGGTGACAACTACATCAAAATCGGCGGGGCGGTTGATCAAATGCATCGCCATGGCGTCAACGAGAATGACTTCATATTCGATATCTGGATGTTCATCCGCTACTTCCTGCGCGACCTCGCGCCATACCCGCGAGGTAACTAATACATTGGCTTTGTCGACAGAGGTGACCTTTTTTTTGCGTTTGGTGGCCAGATCAAAGGCAATTTCGACGATACGACGGATTTCCATTTCGTTGTAGCGCATCGTATTGAACCCTTCGCGGCCATTGTCACCGTCGAGGCGACCCTGTGGTGTGCCAAAATAAATGCCACCGGTCAATTCACGCACAAACATGATGTCAACCCCGCGCACTTTTTCAGGTCGTAATGGACTGGCATCTGCCAGCGCGTCAAACACCTTCACCGGGCGCAAATTGGCAAACGCGCCCAACGCTTTGCGCAAGCCCAAGAGACCTTGTTCCGGCCGTACTTTTGCGCGTGGATCATCCCATTTTGGCCCTCCAACCGCGCCCATCAAAACAGCGTCACTGTGCAGACAAGCGGCCAAGGTATCATCAGGCAAAGGTGTACCCGTTTCATCAATGGCTATGCCGCCAAATAATTGTTCGTTGAAGTTGAAGTTATGATTATATTTTGCAGCCACGACTTCTAACAATTTGCGTGTTTCCGCAACAATTTCTGGCCCAATACCATCGCCTGGCAATAAGGTGATTTTAGCTTCCATTTATGTTAAGTCCTTTAGGTTTTTGTTTGTATTGATTTATTCAAGTGGTCACAAAGAAATAAATTGCCCGTGTCATTCTGAACGCAGCGGAGCGAAGAATCTCAATAGCATTATTGAATAGTATATATGAGATGGTTCAATCCGTTCAGCTTGACACACTCTTTAAATTGGCAATTTGCCCATTAGAGCATTTGGCAAGCTGGTCTGGCTTGATGGCGAATACCGCAAAGGGTGTGCCAGCGGCTGCCCAAACAATGTCAAAGTCCATCAAATCAGCGTCAATGTAAATGGGCAGTGGGTTTTTGTAGCCGAAGGGTGGCACACCGCCAATGCTAAAGCCGGTTGCTGCTTTGACTGTATCAGCATTGGCGCGTTTGATTTTTTTGCGCCCAATGCCTGATAAGCCTGCTAATTTGCGTGTATCAAGCTGATTTGTACCGGAAACTAATGCCACAACTGGCTGCCCATTTGCCGTAAAACAAAGACTTTTGACAATTTGGGCAACATCGCAACCAATAGCAGCGGCCGCTTCTTGCGCGGTGCGTGTAGTTTGTGCAAATTCAACGATCTCGATGTCAAGACCGAGTTCACGAGCCGCATTGGCTACTTTTTGGGCTGATGG
>JAGRDI010000139.1:0-266 GCA_020432765.1 Anaerolineales bacterium
CGCGGCGCACGGGTTCTGCGTCCCAAATGGACGCGCACTACCCCACGTAGCTTTTGCTATGACGATACGTTTTATATCGACGCACTGATCGGGCCGGATACCGTCACCACCTTCTCGCCAGTAACGCTCAACGCCTTCCTCAATCACGGAACGGTGAGCGATACTTTATCCAAAGGCGATGATGCAGCGCACGCACATCTTAACAAATTGGCGCAAATCGGCATTGATCTCAACGCCATCACGACCAGGCTGCAAAAACAACACCT
>JAGRDI010000139.1:378-5297 GCA_020432765.1 Anaerolineales bacterium
CGCCACCAACAAAACTCTTGACGAATTGAAGGCAGCACATGTGATGCAGCGGCTCTGGACACATGATCAAACGCTGTGGCCGGCAGTTGAACTGCCAAACCGTGATCGTCTGGGCTGGCTGCATAGTATAGATATATTGAGTGACAGTGCCGGTCGGCTGCAAACCTTTGTTCAAGGTGTATTGGCTGATGGTTTTACCAATGTATTGTTGATTGGGCCGCAGAGTACATGCCTCACCGCCGAGCTATTTCACAAAACGTTTGGCAAACCGGCTCAACTGTCTATTTTACCATTCCCTTATTTGACGTTAGCAGTTGCCGGTATTACCGATCTCGATCCTGCCTACAGTCTGGGTGCCGAATACGATCTTGCCAATACACTCTTCATCGTTGACGCTCAATCCGGCAGTGAAGATGCGGCAATGGCAGGATTCGAGCATTTTTATTGGCAAGTGGCTGATGTATTGGGAAGTGAGCAGGCAGGCCAGAGTTTTGTAGCCATTACCGCTCACGATGGACCATTTGCTGCAACGGCCGCTCACTATGGTTTCCGCGAGCGCTTCTTTACTGATCCGTTGATTAACGGCCGTTTCACCGCACTTTCGTATTCTGGTCTGCTGCCGGCCGCGCTGGTAGGTGTGGATGTACACAAGCTGCTGGAACGTGCCGCCGGTATGGCCGCCAACAGCGATAGCTGCACCGGCCGTCATTTGTTTAGTAACCAGGCGGCACATTTAGGGGCCATTATGGGTACGTTGGCGATAGCCGGGCGTAATAAGGTCACGCTGCTGAATTCATTGGCGTTGAACAGCCTGAGTGCCTGGATCGCTCACTTATTGAGCGCCAGCCTAGGTCAATCGGGCAAGGGCATTATGCCGATTTTCGCTGAGGCCATAGCTGCACCACGCGCTTATCGTGACGACCGGTTGTTTGTCCATTTGCGACTGGCCGGCGACAAAACACAAGATACGGCCGTTGCTGACTTAGCGGCTGCTGGTCACCCTGTTGTAACGCTAAAACTACAAGATTTGTATGACGTGGGTGGTCAATTCTTCTTATGGCAAACGGCAACGGCCGTAGCCGGCCATATCCTGAATATCAATCCTTTTGCCCAACACCCGGTCAGCATGGCCAGGATGTATGCGTTGTAATGGTTTATGGAGAATTGACGAATGACGGTAGATGGAAAACAAAATCATTGGACATTCGTCCACCGTCAAATCAGTTAGCTAAGAACCGGTATTAAGTGATCGTCTAAAAATAACTTTCCGTTTTTGTTTGTAGTAACCGCTTCAGCGGTCTGGACGACTAAAGTCGTTACTACGAACTTATTTACGGACGCTTACTAAGGAAAACTATCATGTCGTCCACAACACAAACCTTTATGGATTTAGTCATTGCGGCCACACCCGGTGGAGACCCGCGCCTTGAATTTTGCTTGCAATGTGGCACATGTGGTGGCTCTTGCCCCTCCGGAGCCGATATGGAACATACGCCGCGCCAACTTTTTGCGATGATCGCCGCCGGGCTTGAGGAAGATGTTTTGCGCAGCAACACACCCTGGTACTGTGTGTCTTGTTACTACTGTGTTGCTCGCTGCCCGCAAAATATTCACATCACCGACATCATGTATACCCTCAAGCGTATGGCCATTACCGAGGGATATTACCGCGAATCGAGCGCAGCCACTGCGCCGGGGTTTTCGGAGGCGTTTATTGATTTTGTCGAGAATTACGGCCGTTCCTTCGAGTTAGGTCTGGCGGCACGTTACCACCTGCGCCATCATCCGCTGAATGCAGTCAAAATGGCTTCGGGGATGGGCTTAGAGATGCTGCGCAAAGGGCGTATGGACTTAAAACCCAAACGCATCAAAGGCACCAAGCAGTTGCAGGCCATTTTGGCTAAAGCGAAGGAGTTATCGGTATGAAATATAATTACTATCCCGGTTGTTCCCTGGAACGCAATGCGCGTGCTTATCATGAATCGACAACGGCCGTTGCTGCGGGGCTGGGCATCGAATTCGCCGAAATTGACGACTGGAACTGCTGTGGGGCCACGGAATATATGGCCATTGAAGCGCTGCCTGCTTACGCTCTTATTGCCCGTAATTTGGCTTTGGCTGCTGATCAAAATGGTAACGGCCGTCAACTCATTGCCCCGTGCAGCGCCTGTTTCCTCAATTTGAGTAAAACCAATCGTTACATGGCCGATTCTGCCAAACTGGCCGGGCAAGTCAATACTGCCCTGGCGGCCGGGGGTCTTTATTACCGGCCGGACAGCGTCATCGTGCGGCATCTACTGGACATTTTTGTCAATGATGTGGGCTATGACACCTTGCGCGAAAAAGTAACAAGACCCTTGTACGGCCTGCGTGCAGCCCCGTATTACGGCTGCCTTATCGTCCGCCCCGCTTATGATAGTGAATTTGATGATCCCGAACAGCCGACTACCCTGGATCATCTGCTGCGTGCGTTGGGGGCAGACGTGGTGGATTTTTCTCTCAAAACGGCCTGCTGTGGCGGCCATATGACTCAAATCAGCGAAACGGTGGCACTGGGGCTGATCCGGCGTCTGCTCAAGAATGCCGTTGATGCTCAGGCAGATGTTATAGTAGCCCTATGCCCGATGTGCCAATTGAATCTGGATGCCTACCAGGAGCAGGTCAACCAACATTTTGCTGCCGATTATCACATTCCCGTGCTTTACTTTACACAGTTGATCGGCCTGGCAATGGGCATCTCGCAAGAGCAGCTTGGTTTTGGCAGAGAGTTTGTCGATGCAGCACCGGCATTGGGCAAGATTCAAGCTGAACCGCGCAAGGAGAAGAAACGGAAACGGCCGTCTACACAAGCGCTGCCAATGCCGTGAATCGTGCGTAGTGCGTATTACATAAGAGGTGAGCCATGAATGAAGCACGTGTTGGTGTCTATATCTGTCACTGCGGAACCAACATCGCCAAAACCGTAGATGTCGAAGAAGTCGCCCGCTGGGCCGGCGAACAACTCAATGTGGTTGTTGCCCGTGCCTATAAATTTATGTGTTCCAGCCCGGGCCAGACTTTAATCGAAGATGATATCAAAGAATATAAACTGAACCGCATCGTTGTCGCCGCCTGTTCGCCGCTTATGCACGAAAGAACATTCCACAGCGCCTGCCAACGTGCCGGATTGAATCCCTATCTGTGCGAGATGACCAATATTCGTGAGCATAATTCATGGATCACCGATGATAAGGTCTCCGCGACACTCAAAGCCAAGGCGCTTGTGAATGGCGCTGTACAGCGTGTTGTCTATCACCGGCCGCTCGAACAACTGCCGGTGACGATCAATCCCCACACGCTGGTCGTGGGCGGCGGCATCACCGGTATTTCGGCGGCGCTGGAACTGGCCAAAGGCAATCATCATGTATATCTGGTTGAGCGCCAGCCTTCAATTGGCGGGCACATGGCGCAGTTGGACAAAACATTTCCCACGTTGGACTGCGCTGCCTGCATTTTGACGCCCATGATGGTAGAAGTCGCAGAACATCCCCATATCACCCTGCTCAGTTACAGTGAAGTGGAAGATGTGGAGGGCATTATCGGCGATTTTACCGTTACTGTGCGCAAGAAAGCGCGTTATGTTGATGAGGAATTGTGTACCGGCTGTGGTATTTGTGAAGAAAAGTGTCCATTGAAAGTGGTCGATCATGAATTTGAGGCCGGGTTGGGGTATCGTAAGGTAGTATATCGGCCGTTTCCGCAGGCGATCCCCAAATATCCTGTGGTTGACCGCGAAAATTGCACTTACTTCAAAAATGGTAAATGTAAAGCCTGCCAGTTATTTTGCCCCACAGAGGCGATTGACTTTGAACAGGAAGACGAAATCCTCACACTGCAAGTGGGCAATATCATTCTGGCCACCGGTTATGATCTGTTTGATGCACGCCGGATTCCGCAGTATGGTTACGGCCGTTATCCCAATGTCTTCACCAGTTTAGAATTCGAGCGTATGGTCAATGCGGCCGGGCCAACCGGCGGCAAAATTGTCTTGCGTGATGGTGTCACTAAACCGCAAAGCGTCGCCATCATTCACTGCGTCGGCTCACGTGACAAGAACTACAACGCCTATTGTTCTCAGGTATGCTGCATGGTCTCCTTAAAATTTGCCCATCTGGTGCATGAACGTTTACCTGAAGCCGAAGTAACCAATTTTTACATCGATATGCGTACGCCCGGCAAAAGCTATGAAGAGTTTTACCATCGCCTGCTGGGTGAGGGCACACACTTTGTGCGCGGTCGCGTTGCTGAAATAACGACTGCCGCGCAAACTGCGGATGAGGAAGGCAAACTAATTGTACAGGCGGAAAACACCCTCATCGGCAAACAACAGCGGCTGCCGGTAGATATGGTCATCTTGAGTGCAGGGCTGGAAGCACGGCATGATGCTCGTGATATTTCAAATCGTTTTGGTATGGGCTGCGATTTCGACGGTTTCTTTGTCGAACGTCACCCTAAACTTGACCCGGTGGCGACAATGACCAGAGGCGTTTTTATTGCCGGCGCCTGCCAAGGACCAAAGGATATTCCTGCTGCGGTGGCTCAGGGTGCGGCGGCGGCGGCACGCGTCGCTGGTTTGGTTAATCGGGGCACAATCCTGCTAAATCCGGTGCGTGCAAGCATCGACGGCGCTGTCTGCTCTGGCTGCCGTATTTGCAATAACCTTTGCCCTTATAATGCCATCACTTTCCATGCTGACCAACACATTTCGGAAGTGGTCACGGCTATGTGTCAAGGCTGCGGGACTTGCGTCGCTGCGTGCCCCAGCGCCGCCATAACTGGTTCTCAATTCACCAATGACCAGGTGATGAGTCAAATTGAAGGGTTGTTGTGGGATTTGGTTCCGGCTAAACAAGAGGATGAGTTGGTCATTGCCTAGTAAA
>JAGRDI010000140.1 GCA_020432765.1 Anaerolineales bacterium
TTTATGATCAATTTGCTCACCTTCCGCTCGCGTTAGAAACCTGACAAGTCTAGAATTCGCCAGACTCCAGTATTGTATTTTAGGCGAGGAATGCGGAATTTGCACGACTAGGGTGCATTGGCGAGCAAGGGGTCTACTACGGCGGCAAAGTTGGTGAAGGAAGGTGCACCTCCAAACAAAGTTCCAGCGATGTCAAAATAGGGCTGGCTGAAGATACCGCGCTCTTTGCGCAGGGCATCGAGCTGTAGAACCTGGTCGAGTGCGCTGCCATCATCATAACAGGCTTCAAAGGTGGCTTGATCAATACCGAGAGAAACGGCCGTATTCACAAAATAATCGCGATCGGCACGCCATAAATCACGTTGACTCGTAAACAACAACTCATGAGCGTCCCAAAACTTCTCCGCGTCTTGCAATCCTACACATTGTGCGGTCAGAGTTGCA
Organism: Anaerolineales bacterium; assembly: GCA_020432765.1. Lineage (GTDB taxonomy): Bacteria > Chloroflexota > Anaerolineae > Promineifilales > Promineifilaceae > JAACFF01. The sequence continues at coordinate 445 of JAGRDI010000140.1, forward strand.
TAGACACTTGGATCGCCATGATTCAACACCGGCCAAAATACAATTTTTATTTGACCTGTCTCGACGTAATTTTGAATAACTTCTGGCTCAGTTCCTAACACGTAGGATTGGCATGTTGGTCACAAGAAGTCGGAATAATCAATCACCGTTAAAGGTGCATTCACGTCCCCCAAGAAAAAAGCGCCTTCAGGAAGTTGTCCACTGACAACCTGAATGGCTGGTTCTGTGGCAGCTAGAAGCGGCGGCGTTGGAGTGGGTGGTTCTGCTGGCGGCGCAACGGCCGTTTCTGTGGGGAGGACTTTTGTCATAGGGGGTTCAGTTGTGGTGGGTGTAGGAATGACTGTGTTGGTTGGAACGGCCGTAGCAACCTCTGTTGGCTGCGCAATCTGGGTTGGTGCTGACGGTTCGCTGGATTCAGATGCACCACAGGCTGTTAGCAACAAAGTTATACTTACGAAAAAAAGCAACACGTATTTCATACAACTGATTATAGTCTGATGTAGTATTTACCATGTAAGGTTACTTACAAACGGCTCAAGATTTAGATCAATATGGTTTTTGACCGACATGCACGGCAATGGTACCAAACATGAACTCTTTGAATTCAACATTGACGTAGTTGACTTGGCGCATAAGCAAAGCGAGTTCGGCAGGAGATTTGAACTGTTGGGTGCTGTCAGGCAGGTAGCGGTAGGCATCTGCTTCGCCAGAGATGAGTTTACCTAAGAGTGGAATGCCATAATTGAGATGGATGAGGATAAACGGCCGTAACAAATTTTGCTTCGGTGGACTGGATTCCAGGACAACCACACGCCCGCCCGGTTTCAACACGCGCATTTGTTCCTTAAACGCACCCGTCACGTCAATGACATTGCGCATTAAAAAGCCAGAGGTGACCGCATCAAAATAATTATTAGGGAAAGGTAAAGCTAACGTATCTGCCCCTACCCAGCGAATTGTCTGGCGTGCCGGCAAACGCTTGCCAACCTGCATCATCGGCAGCGAGAAGTCGCCGCCCACAGCCTGCAGTCCAGGTGTGCGCGTGAGCCCTTCCAGGGCGATGTCACCGGTACCAGTTGCGATGTCGAGCAGACGGCCGTTTGCCGGCAAGCGCGTTTGTTCAATCACATAACGCCGCCATTTCAAATCTTGTCCAACCGTCATGACCCGGTTCATCAAATCATAACGTTCGGCAATGCGACCAAACATATCTTGCACATACTGTGCGCGTTCTTGTCCTTCTAAATGAGCCATAATTTATTTTAGGAACACAAGGTTTCACAGATCAAATATGAAGAGGAGGTTTTCCCATCCACTCTAGACTTCCACTAATTCAAATTCTAACTGAATATATGTACATAAGCTATCCAAAACCTTGATGGCACGATTTCTGGAATAATGAGCCTCCATTGTAAATCCTTCATATCCAACAGGTACAAAAAAATTGCGTCCACTAGGGTGAATTGGAGGTTCAACGTTAGTAACAATATATCGTTTTGTGCTTGTACCCCAAGGAAATTTGAAATTGGAGAGCTTATTGGTATCGACCAAATATTCAAGAACCTGTTTGAAAAGGTCTTTTACATCTACGCCAACAAATATTTTTTCGTCAATCTTTACCGCCATTTTGTCATAAAGCCGACCTGTAGAATCTGCACCTGAGACACTCTCCTCAATAACACTCGCAGATTGAAGTGCATCAAATATAGAATCAAACACATCTCTATACTTATCATAAAGGGTTATGGCTAATTGTTTTTCCTCATCTGTAATTGCCATTTTAATGCCTCGATATCGTACACTTAAATTTTTTATGTATTGGATTATGAACGGTTTTACACGTTCATTTAAGTTGGGGTGCCCCAAAATGGGTAGGAGCAATCTGTCATGAAGAATTTGATAATCTAGACAAAACCACCGCGCATCGCCTACTGTAGCTTTAGGTGTCGTTAGAAGATTGGGAAGCAGGTATATCAAAATATTAAGATCATCTGGATAGTTTTTAATTAACCAATCCGCATATTTTTGGGATTGATCTCCACGAATTTTTGAGTCAATTTTGAGTTCAATAACAATATTGATGTTTTGGAAATTTCCATCACTATTGCTTAACTTTCCGGTTGCATAGATGTCGAATCTGCCAACATTTCCAACATGGATTTCGGTTGAATTGTTCTCATTTGGGACTACTTCTAACGACTCAAATTCGAGAGTTGGTAATATTTGAATTAGAGCTGCCACGGCTTGTCCGCTGGGTTTTAGACAGCGATCATCAAGTAATAATAACAGCAATCTTTTTATTACATAATCAGATAAAAGATGCGTTCCATTGGAATCTAATAACCATCCAATAAAACAGGAATGCCATCTTTCAAAATGACTTCTACCCACAATAGTAAAAAAATTGGGTTCACCAAGAATGTTTGTGTATCTAATGAACACAGGATCAGAGAGTAACCCTAACAATCTTCTTGTGAAATCAATTTTTTGAGAGGACATAATATCTCATGATTTGGTAAGTTTAGGGTTTTGTATCGGTTACTGTTGTTGATGCATTACTCTCATCGACAGCTTGTGTTTCTTCTGATGGCAAAACTTCACGCGCTTTACTGGTGCCGGTGGGAGGACCGATGATATTCATTTCTTCCATCGCATCCATCATGCGGGCGGCACGTGTATAGCCGATACGGAAACGGCGCTGCAAAAGCGAGGTCGAGGCTTTGTCTAATTTGCGTACCAAGGCGATGGCTTCTGGCAGCAGTTCATCGGTGTTTTGCGGTTTTGCGGCTTCTTCTTGCAGCGCTTCCCACAACGGCTGCTGCTGGATGGATTCCGGTGCAACGGCCGTTTGGGGTTCAGGTTTAGGTTTTGCCTCCGCTTTGGTTTGTGTGTCGCTTGTGGTGGTTTGAGCAACGGCCGTCGCCTGTTCACGCTTTGGATTTTCCAGTTTAGACGCATTAGCTTGTGCCGGCGGTGCCGGTTGTTGTGCTGCTGCCGAAGGGAGCGGCGGCGGAGTCGGACGCAGTTCCGGCGGTGTGCCGCCGCGTTTTATGGTGGCATCGGCAGCTGAAATCACATTAAAGCGCCGTGCACGCTTCCAATAATCGATCAATTTTTGCAGTTCGCCATCACTGACAAAACAACCTTGCAATCGCAGCGGCGCGGGTGCATCCGGGCTTTGGAAGAGCATATCACCCTGCCCCAGCAAGCGTTCCGCGCCGGTTGAATCTAAAATAACACGGCTGTCAATGCTGGAAGCCACTGCAAAAGCGATACGTGCCGGGAAGTTGGCTTTGATTAGACCGGTGACGACGTCGACAGACGGCCGCTGCGTGGCGATCAACATATGGATGCCCGTCGCTCGTGCCATTTGAGCCAGCCGTGTGATCGCACGTTCTGTATCCTCTGGCGCCAACATCATCAAATCAGCTAACTCATCAATGATAATGACGATGTAGGGCATATGGGGCTGATCTTTTTTATGACGGATTTTTTTGTTGTAGTCGAGAATGTTGCGCGCACCAACTTGGGCAAACATCTTGTAGCGCGTGTCCATTTCACGCAGCGCCCATTGCAGTGTGCTGATCACGCGATCCATATCGACAACGACCGGTGCCGCCAGGTGCGGAATCCCATTGTAGCCGGTCAATTCGACGCGCTTGGGGTCGATCATTACCAGTTTAAGCTCGTCGGGGGTGTTTTGCAGCAGCAGGCAGGCGATGATGCCATTCACGCACACTGATTTACCAGACCCCGTCGTGCCGGCGACGAGTACATGCGGCATTTTGGCCAAATCGGCGACAATCGCTTGTCCGGAGACATTTTGGCCTAAACCGACGCCCAATGGTGATTTAAGCTTGCCGTAAGCCGGTGATTCCATCACGTCGCGCAGTGAAACCAATGCTTTGGCGGGATTAGGCACTTCGATACCAACGTATCCTTTGCCTGGCACTGGTGCTTGAATGCGTACAGAGCGTGCTGATAAGGCCAATGTCAGATCATCCGCCAGACCGGCGATTTTACTGACTTTGACTTTAGTGCGACGGCCGTTACGCATTTGCAAATAGTTGGGTTCCACTCCATATTGGGTGACGGTTGGTCCTTGATTGATCTCGACGACAGTGGCCGGTGCGCCGAAACTTTCCAGCGTATGCTCAATGATTTCAACTTGTTCGCGGATAGCCGCATTGTTGGTATCACTGTCAGCGCCGGATTCCAGGATTTCGGCCATCACCGGTAGGGTCCAGGAACGTTCAACGATATTGCTGCCAAGATAGACGGGGGAAACCACGGTTGGCGTTTCTGATGCTGACGGCGGTGTAGTTTTAGATTTGCGTCCCCTGCGCTGTTTTTTAGGTTCTGGCTCAGCTTTTACGGCTGGATCTACTGCGTTTTCGGCATCTAATAATGAAAGTTGCACGGGATCAGAGACTTCGCGTGATGCGCCGCGTAACGGATTGATGCGAATACGGCGTGGTTTGTTACCCCCTATGGTTTGGTCAGAAACGGCCGTTTGTGGGTCATAATAATCTTCATAGGCTTCACGGTCGCGCCATTTTTGGATCAACTCGCCTATATCTGCACGTGTGATGCCGGATACCAGTACCGCAGCAATAATCCCCATAACGGCTAATATTAAAATCGCACCAATTTCGCCGACGAAGGTTGTCAATACCTGTGCAATGAACCCGCCAAGATAGCCGCCACCCATTTTTGCCACAGCAACCTGCCAATAATCAAACAGTTCATCCTGGCTCATCACAACCATCATTGATGCAAAAGCTTCAAAGACGAGGAATAACAGCACAACCCCGGCTATGCGGTACCCGGGCAGCTTTGGTGGCTGGTTCATGCCCCACAAGATCAAATACAGTCCGACACTGCCGGTGAATAGAGGAATAAATACAGCGCCCCACCCATAAAATCGCCAGATCATATCTGAAAGCCATGCGGTGAGACTGCCTTGTGCTGGCTTAATAAGGCTGAGGGTGATAACGGCCGTTGCAAAAATTACCACAATGCCAACAATCAACATTTTTTGTCCGGCAGTAACTCTAATGCTGGCAAAGGGTGATGGTTTGGATGTGCGGCGTGAACTACTGGAGCGGGATTTACTTCGTCCAGTTGTTCTGCGGCGGGTGGTCGTTTTCTTGCGTGTCATAGCTCAGATGTTCCTATCGTCAGATTATAGCATGGATGTGACATAATGTCAGCCGGAAGCCGAACCTTCCAAATTCATGTAATTAGTGATATTCGTGGCAAAAAAAGAATATACAATTGCCCTGATCCGTGATAGATGTTTCTGTAAGCTATCCGCGTTATACTCATCTGAAATGATTCAGGAAGAATAAATATGCGACAAAATGAAGAAAATGGGTTGTTGTATTTGCAGTTTGAGGGGTTGAGGGATAACGGCCGTATTCAACATGCAGTCTTTACTCGGCAAGGGGGTGTCAGCCCAGAGCCATTCAAATCACTTAATCTGAGTGTTTCTGTGCCAGACGAAAAAGCGCGAGTCTATGCTAACCGTCGGCGTGCTTATGGATTGTTTGGCCGCGATACAGACACTGTTGTGCATGCCCATCTGGTGCACGGAAATGCTGTGGCGCGTGTTACTCAAACCTATAATGGCACCTGGATTCGCCATGTCGATGGACTAATCAGCAACGAGACAAACTGTGCGCTCACCATGAATTATGCAGATTGCACGCCTATTTTTCTTTACGATCCCATTCATCACGCAATGGGCTTGGGTCATGCTGGCTGGCAGGGTACTGTGCGGAATGTGCCTGGTGCAATGGTTCGTGCCATGCAAACTGAATTTAACAGCGATCCCGCAATGCTATGGGCGGGCGTGGGGCCTTGTATTGGGCCCTGTTGTTATGAAGTAGGGGAGCCGGTTATCAGTCAGGTGCAGGCTGCTTTTGAAAATCCTGAGACGTTGCTGATATATGCAAATGGGCCAGAATCGCGGCCGCATTTTGACCTGCCGACAGCCAACCGCGAAAACCTGCTGCGTGCCGGTGTGACTCAAATTGAGATGTCGGGTTTCTGTACCGCGTGCCGTACTGATTTGTTTTTCTCGCATCGTGCGGAGAAAGGCAAGACTGGTCGTTTTGGCACGATTTTGATTTTGGGTTGAGTTTTGTAACTATTGGACGAAGTAGGCAACGGCTGTTAACAACACCCACCCGATGCTTATATAAATTGCCAACCAACCCAACGCTTTACCAAAGGCTGCGCGTGATTGTCCGCCTGTATCGAAGAGCGCATTCAGATTTTGATACCAGCCTGCTTGTTGGGCTTGGGCAATCGCACGCCAGCCGAGAAGCATACTGGGCAGCACACCAATAATTAAGCTCAACAATAAGCGGATGGGGGTCAAAGATTGGCCGATACGTTCCAAAAATGAGAGTGACGCATCTGTGCCCAACAACATTTCCGGCAGAATGAGCAGCACAAAGGGCAGCAGCGTAAATACAATTGCTAACAAACCAGATTGTAAGCTTTTGCTTGCTGCTTGTTTGGCATTACTTTGTAATTCAGGCTGGACGGCTTCAAGGGTCAACGGCCGTCCACAGGACGAACAATATTTACTGCCGCGCATCACCGTGGCTGCACACGCCTGGCAAATTTCTAAATAAGCTGTGCGATCAGCAAAGACGGCTGGGTCAACTTTGATTTCAATCATTTTGTTTTGTGGGTTTTTAACCAGTACACCGGGATTATCGGGAATCGGTACAGGCACAAGTGCCGACTCTTCTTCATCGATAACTTCTCCCTGCACAATTTCGTTACCTTGTTCATCAACAACCGCTGGCAAAGCCTCTTGTGTTGATGAGGATTGTCCTGGTAAGACGCCTTTGGCACGATCAATAATTTGCTGCCGTCTGGCACGATTTTCCTTCTTTTGATTAATGTCGACCCACTGAATTGTGGCGTCAGCTTGCACTTTGCCCGCACCATCGGTGACATAAGCAGACACCTGGCTTAATATTTGGTTCGCTTTTTCGGCATCAGGCGCTTCGATTTCAAGAATAGAGGTGTTATCAAAACGGCGGACTTTGGCTACAACTTCGTGTTTTTGTAAGCCCATCCATTTATTGACTGTGGCAACGATGACGCCGTTTTGTTCGTTATAAACCTGTAATTTGGCCTGCATATTGGCAAGCGTGAAGAGGGTGCAGCGCATCACAACTTCTGCTGGTACAGGAAACGGCCGTTTTTCTTTAATGGTCATATGGTAACTTTCCTAATATGGCAAAGTAGAAAGGTTACAAAGTGACAAAGAATGAAACTCTTATCTACGACTCTGCAACTCTGCAACTTTGCTTCCCTAAATTAAAGTTCTGTACAAGCAATATTGTAACATACTTAAACAGAATTCTACCTTGCGCTTTCATCCAATGCTTGCGCTATGTCAGCGATGATATCGTCGCTGTGTTCCAGGCCTACCGAAATGCGTACGAGGCCGGGCGTGATACCCACTGCCTGGCGTTCTGCTTCTGTTAGCGAACTATGGGTCGTGGAAGCAGGATGGGTGGCTATTGTGCGTGAATCACCTAAATTGGCAGTTAGCGAAGACATTTGGAGGGCATCGAGGAAGCGTCTGCCTTGTTCCAGGCCGCCTTTAATTTCAAATGTTACAATGCCGCCGCCGCGTTTCATTTGGCGCAAAGCCAGTTCATATTGGGGATGGGATGGATGATGGGGATATTTAACGGCCGTTACTTGCGACGAGTTAGTCAGCCAATCCGTCAACTTTTCAGCATTGTCACAATGTCGTTCAATCCGCAGTGCCAAAGTCTCCAGGCTTTTACTAAACAGCCACGCATTAAATGGTGACAGCGAAGGGCCGGAATGACGGGTGAAAAATGTCAGGTCGTCAATTAAAAATTGTTCGCCGACCAACACGCCGCCGATGCCGCGTCCTTGACCATCAATAAATTTTGTGGCCGAATGCATCACTAGATTAGCGCCAAAGTCGAGCGGCCGTTGCAAAATGGGTGTGGCAAAAACATTATCAACAATGAGGATAATGTTATGTGTACGGCAAAATTCGCCTAACCAGGTCAGGTCAATCAAATCAAGCGCTGGATTGGAGGGTGTTTCGACGATGCACAGCCGTGTGTTGGGTTGTACCAATGCTGCCCATGTTTCTGGTTGCGCGATTTCGGCATAGGAATGGCTAATGTTCCAGCGCGGTAAAATGCGGGTCAATAGTTGATGTGTTGAGCCAAAAACTGAACGTGATGCCAAAACATGGTCGCCGCTGTTTAGCAAGCCTGCCAAGGCTGAATACACAGCCGACATGCCTGAGGCCAATGCCAGGCCAGCATCCGCACCTTCCAAGAGACACATTTTGTCGATAAATTCAGTTACATTCGGATTGCCGTAGCGGGTGTAAATATAGCCGTCTTCTTCTTTGGCGAACATGGCACGCGCTTGTTCAGCACTTTCGAATCTATAACTGGATGACATATAAATGGATGTCGCATGTTCACGATGGGGGGATGATGGGGTTTGAGTGCGGATAACGGCCGTTTCCAACCGGGGTGACGATTTGCCCAAATCATGATTGACCATAAAAATCCTCTTTCAAAAGTAATACAAATTTAGGGCAAGATTGTAATGGTTTCTACGGACTTGTCCACTGCAGAAAAAAATCCCTGGCAGTTTACCGCCAGGGATTTGTCTAAAATCAATTATCAGTCTTGTCGGGATGAACTAGCCCCCGGCGGGTTGATCATTCTCACATACATCGGCGGTGTTGTTGTAGAACCAATTGTAGGACATATAGCCGTCATCGGTGCGCATTAAGATGTTGATCTTATATGCACCAGCCAACTGAGCGGGTATATCTAGGGTTGCTTCAAGTTCGCCACCATCACCGGTTTCAAGTTCGCCTGCATCGTAGTAGGGAATCCAAATTTTTGGTGCCATTGGCTTGTGCCATTGACTGCCCATGTCCATGGACATATCCATACCCATGCTGCCCATACCCATATTATCCATTGGCATTGGCTGCGGCATTGGCATTGGCATCTGTCCCATGTCGCCCATACCACTTCCTTTTTTCATAGGCGGTTTCTGTACAACGCCCATTTGGATTGTGAATGTGCTATCTGCTGGGAAATCGGCCGTCACAATGGAGACGCTTACACCGCGTTCCACACTACAAATAGTAAAAGAAGGTACCGGATCATCGGCTGCTTCTTCAACTGCATCATCTTGCGAAGCTGTTTTGGAGACTGTACCACGAATAGCTGATTCAGCATTTGCACTGGCGGCATCACCAAATTGCAAAGTTCCACTGTCAAAAACCATGTCCATAAACAAGTCCCCATCTTGGAAGAAGTAAATGGCAGCTGCATTAAGTTTCGTCAAGAAATCATCGGATAATGAGTCCTCTGCACATAATGCGCGTGTGGAGGTTTCCACAGCCACGGTAAGAGATGAATCCTCAGCCATGTAGCTGCCACTGGCAACATTACAATCAGCTTTGATATTAACGCGACCATCCTCGGAGAATTCAATAGTATATTGTTCTGGCATTTCAATTGCAACTTCACCTTGTACGGGATCGGTTACTGATTGCCATTGCCAAACTATCCCAACTAACCCAGTGTCAGTGGTGGTTGCTTCACCTTCAGTGGTGGTTGCTTCACCTTCGGTGG
>JAGRDI010000141.1 GCA_020432765.1 Anaerolineales bacterium
ACCAACAATTTTGTTGTCAACGGCCGTATACATCGGCAAAACGCGCCTAATCGATAATATCCTCATCGAATAAACTCAATCTGCTACTTCATCAATCTCCAAAGATGATATTTGTGTATTCGCAAACAGGGATTGGTATGGAAAATCGGAGCCAAGTCGTTTTAACTCAGATTGGCAAAAAGCATCAATTTGTCCTTGTTGATCTTTATTCAACAGCTCACCAGCTGCACCGCTTTTTCCCTTGCGCATCAAAACAGGACGCTGAGCTTCGCCAAAAGCAGGCAGTTCCAACATGAATTTATGACTGATAGACTGCATATACCCAAAACTACTTTTTTCTACTACCAAATCCAACTGCTCGGCAGTCAACGTTACCTGCATGAGATCAGCCATTCGTTGGCATGCGCCGCGCAAATCATTTTTCATTTCTCTGAACGTTAAAAGCAGCACATTATCACGGCTCCGCCAGGGCCAAAAGCTGGCTGTATGTGCGGCCCAGGAATCAAAAAAGAAGTGATCGGACATAAACTGTGCCAGCCAACCAGCAACATCATATGCCAACCCCACCCGATTTATCAATCCCTGCCCAAAGTAGAAACTAGAAACAAAAACATCCTTCGGGTCACGCAGCACCAGGATATATTTTGCCGGTAGACTATAGGGCACGTACTCACTTTCCAGATGAGTCTTAATAACCCTCAGGTTGGTCGGAGCTAGCTGCCATGCTCTGGAATCATCTAATCGCACGATGGGTATGGGCATGGGTATATCCGGCCAGGGAATCAGATCATGAATATGTTCAAACTCCGCTTCTCCGTAATAGGCAATTTGCTGGGCGATTTGCATAGCCCAATTGGTACCGCTTTTTGCATAGGTACAAATAAACACATCATGGGCGCCAGGCTGATAATTGGCAAATGCCTTGCGCTTACGAGCAGGCGATTGTATTTGTCTGGTTATCATTTGCATCAATCTTTCTGACTGCCCCATTTTGCTGGCAATGGCTGCGATCCCAAAAAAGAAAGACATGCCCATCTCTGCAAACAACGGCCGTTTCTTTTCCATCAAACAACTGTCCTCCTGCACCGTAAGCCTAACACGACCCTTCTAATTTTTCCAGTTTCCATAGTTCTCAAAGTAACCGATCTGCCAGGGCATTGTATTCGCAAGCCATCTGAAAAACAAGATTAACGAATTCCTCCCAAGCCGCCCCCCACTGGCAAGCCACAAATGGCTGTGTTATGATCCTGCCGCATTTAACATTGAGAAGCTTTTATGAATAACAAAGAAATTGACCAACACCTTGGTCAAGACATTCCCGTAGTCATTTTCTGTGGTGGACAAGGCACACGTATGCGTGGCGGCAGCGCCACTAAAAAAGAACTTGTCGAAATCGGTGGACGGCCGATCATCTGGCACGTGATGCGCATTTATTCCTCGTTTGGCTTTAACCGCTTCATTTTACCGTTAGGGTACGAAGCCCAGCAGATCAAAAGCTACTTTTTGCACTATGAAGCAATGTCACGAAACTTTACGATTGAAGTCGGACAGCGTAAAAATCGAGTCACTTATCATGGTGAAGAAGCGCATCCAGAATGGCAGGTTTCTTTAGTAGACACAGGTTTACACACCGAAAAAGCCAGCCGTCTCGTCAAAATTGCTGATTATATCAAGGCTAAACGCTTCTTTTTGACATATGGCGACGGTGTGGGTGATATAAATATACAAGCAGTGCTGGACTTCCATTTGGCCCATGAAAAGTTAGTGACGATTACGGCCGTTCAACCTCATCATTATCAATACGGTACTATGGAAGCAGATATAAATGGGCAAGTATCGCTATACGAACAATATCCGCGTTTACCCTACTGGATTAATGCGGGCTTTATGGTTTTTGAAACGGCCGCACTCCAACAAATCCAAAATGGCGATGATACCGCGCTCGAAACCGGCGTGCTGCAAGAAATGATCCGCCAAGATCAAGTCATGATGTTTCGTCATCACGGGTTTTGGCAATCGATGGATACCCTCAAAGATGCCACCGAACTCGAAGAAATTTGGCAGCAGGGTGCTCCCTGGAAAACTTGGGAAAACAACAAACGATAAAAAGGTAGTCAGCTAGTTAGCGGGCAGCTTGTCGGCAAGCAAGTGACTGTACAACTGAAATGCTGATTACTTGACTACTGGACTAATTTATGACTCACTGGCAAGATAAACGTGTCTTTATCACTGGCTGTACCGGCTTTTTAGGCTCCTGGCTTACAGCTGAACTTGCAGCACAGGGCGCCGATGTGATTGGTCTGGTACGTGACCATGTACCGCAAGCACAACTCTTTCGCTCAGGCACAAACAGCAATATCACTCTCGTTTATGGCGAATTAAGCGACTATTCCTTGTTAGATCGCATTCTGGCTGAATATGAGATCAACACCATCTTCCACCTGGCCGCCCAAACCATCGTTGGCATTGCCAATCGTTCACCGTTGTCAACCTTTGAGACCAATATTCGCGGCACATGGCAGCTTTTAGAAGCCGCCCGCCACAACTCAACCGTGCAAAGCATTGTCGTTGCCAGCAGTGAAAAAGCGTATGGGCCAAGCAGTCAATTACCTTATAATGAAAACTATCCCTTACACGGCCTGCATCCTTATGATGTTTCCAAAAGCTGTGTTGACTTAATTGCCCAAACCTATGCAAAAACATATGCGCTTCCAGTCACTATTACACGCTGCTCAAATTTATACGGCGGGGGCGACCTGAACTGGAATCGTCTTTTTCCCGGTACAATTCGCAGTGTTTTACGTGGTGAACAACCAATAATCCGTTCTGATGGCAGCTTCAAACGTGATTATATGTACGTCGAAGATGCCGTAACTGCTTATTTAACCCTGGCAGAGCGTGCAGCTGAAGCAGACATTCGTGGACAAGCCTTCAATTTCGGTTTGGGGCACCCAGCTACAGCGCTTGAAGTTGTGGAGACGATCATTGCACTCTCCCACTGTCCCCAACTTAAACCGATTATTTTGAATGAAGTCAAACACGAAATTCAAGATGAATATTTGTGTGCCGACAAAGCACAACAACTACTTGGTTGGCAGCCCAGTTTCACACTCGACGGCGGCATCGTCAAAACGATGGCCTGGTACCAGAATTTTCTCGAACAATAACGTTCACCTGGCTTTAGATTTTGATGCACATTTTACTCACAGGCGGCACTGGTTTTATTGGCAGGACATTAGCTCCTCTACTCATTGCTCAACCTGACACGGCCGTTACCCTCCTGCTGCGTGATGATTACAAAGGACAGCCGCTGCCGCCACTGCTCGAAAACCTGCGCCCAAAAATCGATTTGGTTTATATTGACCTCAGCGATTATTTGCGTACCGCTCGCACAGTCTACGAAAGGCAACCTGACCAAGTGATTCACTTAGCTGCAGTGGGTGTCAGCGACCCATTTTTGCCCGTTAAAACAGCATTAGCCTTTAATCTGCATGCGACCCTCAATCTATTACACGCCTGCTTTGAAAAATCATCCACGACACACAAATTCATTATCGGCCGTACCCCCGGTGAACACAGTGCAATGAACCCTTACGCCACCAGCAAAGCGGCCGCCTGGCAGTTCTGCCGCATGTATGTCCGCACCCAGCAATGGCCAATTATCGGTGCGATGATTTATCAGGCATACGGTCCAGGCCAACCAGAAAACAATCTGGTCCCTGCAGCCATTAAAGCTGCCCACACCCAAGTAGATTTTCCCATGACGGCAGGCACACAAGAACGTGATTGGGTTTACATAAGCGATGTGGCAGCAGGCATTTTAACCATGCTGCACGCTGATTTGATGCCAGGCACAACGGTTGATATCGGCACAGGCCAGCTTAACAGTGTAGCGAATGTAGTCTGCAATATTTATGAGATCATCGGTGGCAACGGCCGTCCGCAAATCGGTGCCATACAAAGCCGTCCTGGTGAAATGTCACAACAATTAGCAGATGCAGCCCGCACAAAAGAGCTGATCGACTGGCAAGCAACGACTTCACTCGACCAAGGATTAAACAAAACCTGCCAGCATTATCAAGCCACATTCCGTTAACGAAATGTTTACACGATATTCGGGATAGATGGTTGTCAGCATAATGCACCGTGTTATAATGCCAATTATTGTTGACCAACAAGATTGTTGACCAACAGTAACTGTTGACCAAACTGTTGCAGGAATCGTATTTTACTAGGAGGAAATATGACGACTGAGACTGTAACCGGTAAGGAAACGGCCGTAGTAAAACCTCGTCAAACACTTATGTCAGGGCGAAGAAAACGGTTACTCAAGGAAAACCTGACCGCGTACTTGTTCTTACTACCTGCTTTTTTTATTGTTTTCACCTTCGGAATCTTTCCGATTTTATTTGCGGGTTACGTAAGCACATACAAATGGCGTATTAAACAAAATGAATGGCGCGGTTTGGAAAATTACGTCAGCGCCATGGGTGATGTCGCCTATGTTTTCTTCTTTGCAATTGCCGTCGCTTTGGCGGGTTATGGCATCTATACCGCCATAAAAGCTGCCAAAGAAGCAAAAAAGAAAAGTCTCCCCTATTACACACCGCTCATATCGCTTATTCCCGCAGCTTTCATCACGTTCGGTCTGATCCACCTTTTGCTGCGTGCCATTACTTTTTTCGCCTGGGAAGAAGCTATTGCAGCCGGAGAAGCCGCCCGCTTAGGCAACGTTGGACTGGGAATAGGTGCAATTGTTGTCGGTTTATTGCTTTCATTAGGTGTGCAATATATTCAGCCACGCTTAGCCAAAGACAAAAGCATCCGCATACTACCGAATTTCACAGGTGCGGCCGTAGCCATGCTTATCACCTTGGGTAGTGCTTACGTCCTAACCAATTTTGTCATTTCTGAACTGCAAAGATCAGAAAGATATGGTCTCGCTGTTGTGCGCGTCCAATATCTAACCGTTGCTGTACTCATCATCATAGCAGGATATGTCGTTTGGAATTGGGGCACAAAACAGCAATCAACCTGGAAATTTGTTTTATCTATCATCGGCGCTACTATCCTGCTTGCTGGTGGTATTTGGTTAGCCACCATTTGGCCCGTCGTAAGCATGGACTCCGACGCTGATTTCTATCAATCGCTCAGTGTCACCATTTGGTATTCATTGCTCACAGTCCCAGTGCAGCTTGCGATTGCCATGGTACTTGCCTATTTGCTCTTCCAAAACCTGCGTGCCAAAGGCATGTTCCGCATCCTTTTCTTTATCCCCTACATTGCACCGGCCGTAGCCACCGCGGGCATCTTCCAAGTTTTATTCAATTTACGACCAACCAGCATTGCCAATCAGCTCATTGGCGCGACAACGGCCGATACAGCACTGCGCTGGATTCGTGAACCCGGTTACGCCATCTCTGTTTTGGGCCAATATGTAGGCATTGAATCCGCAGCCGGTTGGGAATTTGGTCCCAGTCTAGCACTCATCGTCGTCATCCTCTTCAACATTTGGGTTTTCGTTGGATATGACACCGTTATCTTTTTAGCAGGCTTGGGAAATATTCCCTATTCTTTATATGAAGCCGCTAAAATCGATGGAGCGGGAACCTGGCAAATATTCCGCAACATCACGTTGCCACTGCTGTCGCCAACCACCTACTTTTTATCGGTGATTTCAATCATTGGTACATTTAAAGCGTTTAACCATATTTACATATTACGGCAACCAGAGGCGCAAGGCACCATTGATGCCGCCAGTGTGCACTTCTTCGTCACCTTCCAACGCGCCCAACGTTTTGGGTATTCAACCTCGATGGCGATCGTACTTTTTGTGATCATTCTTGTCCTTTACTTGTTACAAAACCGCATTGCAGCTAAGAGTGTGCATTATGGCTAATCAAATGACAGAGTTATCCACAACCACAAAACCACCTTTTTGGAAACGAATCAATATCCTCACTTTCCTGATGTATGCTGTCCTGATTGGATACGGACTCATCTCTGTGTTTCCATTCCTATTCATGTTCTCTACGTCGCTTATGACCACCGGCGAGGCAACCTCCAAACGCAGCTTAATACCTGGCATTGGCTATGATATTGATACCAAAAGTGACATCACACCCTGCATCCTCTTCACCCGAGACACATTTGAACAAGACGGTGAAGTTGTAACCAAAAATCGTTTTATTGTTGATATTCCAGAAGAGGCTTTAGTCATTCAACAATATAGCAACTATAGCAAACCAGTTTTCCAGGCACGCGAAGAGTTCTTCCGGCTGCCTTTCCTGACAAATTATTGTGCAGCCTGGCAGCAAGGAAAACTGGGCAAATATATGTTCAATTCCATCAAAATCACTGCCATCACAGTGGCGGGTACAGTTGTTTTGGCTACATTGGCAGCCTATGCCTTTGCACGCATGGATTTCGCCGGCAAAAATCTCTTGTTTGCGATCTTACTATCAACTTTAATGATTCCCAGTATCGTACAAACCTTACCGAATGTCATTCTTGTTACAAGGATAGGCGAAATATTTGGTACTGAAGGCTGGGTAGCACAAAATTTAGGCTTTAGCCTGTGTGCATCGCGAAACTGCTGGATCAATAATTGGCCGGCTCTCACGATCCCCTTCATGGCACCCGTCATCTCAATTTTCTTGTTACGGCAACATTTCCAAACCATACCCGAGGAATTATGGGATGCCGCCCGCATTGATGGTGCTGGCCATCTACGCTTTTTAATGACCATTGTGCTGCCATTATCAAAATCAGCCTTATTTGTCGTCATACTCTTTGCATTTATCGGTGCCTGGAATGAACTTGCCTGGCCATTGTTAGTTACGGCCGGTAATGACGATTGGCGACCGATTGCTGCTGGGCTGCAATCATTCTTTAATGAAGAATCACGTTTACCGCAGCTACAAATGGCCGGTTCAATGATTGCCATTATTCCCATTTTACTTTTATACGCATTCACACAACGTACATTTATTGAAGGCTTGTCACAAAGTGGTCTGAAAGGATAAAATTTTAGGAGGTGATGCACATAGATTGAAAAATTTTTTTACCAAAAAGAAAGGCAGTTGTGAATGTTATACGTAAATTTCTTTACGTAAAATTCTTTTAATAATAAACACTCTCTTTGGAGGAGAATAAAATGTTAAATCGTAAAACGATTAGTTTGTTTCTGATATTGATGCTTGTGGCTTCCTTTGCCCTAGTCGCATGTGGCGGCACACAAGGTGTCGAACAAGCAGTTGAAGAAGCTGCGCAGGATGTAGAACAAGCAGCCGAAACGGTTGATGAAGATAAAGCTGAGGTTGTTGAAGAAGTTGCAACGGCCGTTCCTGAAGTTGAAGCAACTGTAGAAGAAGTCACCGAAGCGGTTGAAGAAGAAGCGACTGCGGTTGTTGAAGAAGTCGCCGAAGAAGTTGCCACGGAAGAACCAACAGCTGAGGCAGTCATGGAAGAATCCATGGACATGGAGTATGATCCCGAAGTCTATGGCATGATTGATGAAATCGATCTGGATGGCGCCCAAGTTACATTCTGGACCCGTTACGACAGTGGCGGACGCCAAGAAGTGATGGACCAAATGTGTGCTGACTTTAATGCTAATAACGAATATGGCATTACAGTTGAATGTCTACCCATCGGTCATTATGGCATCCTCTATGACAACATGATCGCCGGCTTAACCACTGGTGAGGTTCCTGCGCTGGTAGTTGCTTATCAAAACCAAGCGGCTGCTTATCAGGTTGCTGATGGTCTCGTTGCCGTTGATCCTTATATCAACGATCCAATATATGGTCTCACAGAGGAAGAACGGGCTGATTTCTTCCAATCCTTTATCGATTCTGACCGCCTGCCGCAGTTCAACAACGAAGTCTTTGGCTTCCCGGCCGCTGGCCGCTCAATGGAAGTATTGTTCTACAACTTGGATTGGTTAAACGAGTTGGGGTATGATGGCCCACCAACCACGCCGGAAGAGTTTGCCGAAATGGCATGTGCCGGCGCAGAAACAGCATTCAGCAAAAATGAATCTGGTTTCACCACCGGTATGGAGCTCTCCACAGACGCCTCAGCCCTTGCATCCTGGATCTTTGCCCGTGGTAGTGACATCTTCAGTTTGGAAGAGGGCATGTTCACTTACAACACACCCGAAGCTATTGCAGCATTGACACTATTGCAACAAGCATATAATGATGGCTGCATTACTCAGATTGCAGAACAATATGGCGACCAAACTGACTTTGGTAATGGCAAGACCTTATTCACAACCAGTTCTTCATCAGGTCTCCCATTTTACAGAGGCGCGGTCGATGACGGTGAGGTAGGTGGTTTCACGTGGGGCGTTGCGCCATTCCCCTATACTGGGTCCGAGCCGGTACAGAACATCTATGGTGCCAGTACCAGTATCGTAAGAACAGATCCGCAAACGCAGCTTGCATCCTGGCTGTTCCTGAAATATTGGTCAACTCCTGAAAACCAGGCAAATTGGGTTAAAGCCAGCGATTACTTCCCCTCACGCAGCAGTGTTGCTGATGGGTTAAGCGATTACTTTGCTGAAAATGAAGCCTTCGCAACGGCATTCGATTTGCTGCAATATGGCAAAGCAGAAGCGCCGGTAGCCGGCTATGATAACATTCGTGATGTGGCATCCGAAGCATTCAGTGCGATTGTCTTTGACGGTGCTGATCCGGCGGAAAAATTAGCAGAACTTGACGCTGAAGCCAACACAATTATGGAAGAATCTGCACCATAATTCTTTACTATTTATCACGTAAATCGTGTGTCATCTCAATATAATG
>JAGRDI010000142.1:0-1487 GCA_020432765.1 Anaerolineales bacterium
TGGTTTAAAGTTTAAGGTTTATCGATTTTAGCATATAATTTGCGCTCTAGTCATTAACACACATTTAGGAGAACCATCTTGATCTACGTACTGCTTGCAATCAATTCATTACTCATGATCCTGTTGCCACTTTTACTAGGCATTTGGCTGGCACGCCGTTATAAGGTTGGCTGGCTGCTCTTCTTAATAGGGGCATTGGGTTTTGTCGTTTCACAAGTTGGCCATCTCACATTTAATCAATTTATACTCAATCCAATAATTGCCAGTTTGATGGAACAAGCTGACACAATTGGGCGCAATTTGCTTATTGCTCTGCTGCTTGGCCTTTCGGCTGGTGTTTTTGAAGAAGTGACCCGCTATTTGTTTTATTTTTTCAGGAAAAGTATGCGTCGCTGGGATCAAGGCCTGATGTTTGGCGCAGGATGGGGGGGCATCGAATCTATTATCTTGGGTTTGCTGGCAGCTACAACGATTGTTAACCTCTATATTTATCAAAGCGGCGCGATTGAATCTCTCTTACCTGCTGACGCCCTTACCGAAAATGCTGCAGCCATTGCGGCTGGTGCCCAACAGTTTGAAGAATTACTCAATTCACCACCATGGTATTTCCTGTTGGGTACAGTCGAACGTATTTTTGCCCTTACTTTGCATTTATCGCTCTCGATTTTGGTGTTACAAGCCTTTTTGCGCAAGAGCATCATCTGGTTGTTTGTCGCGATTGGTTGGCACGCATTGGTCAATGGTTTTGCTGTTTTTGGTTCGCTGCAGGGCTGGGATGTGTTGTTAATTGAAGCCGGAGTCGCTGTCAGCGCCATCATCAGTTTCTTGATTATTCGCTATTTCAAGCCACAAGATATAGCCGCAGAAGAGGATATATCTGCTGCAAATTAGGGTGTGTTGAAAGCGGATAATCTTTTACTATACTGGAGTCTGGCGAATTCTAGACATGTCAGGTTTTTACCACGAGCAGCGTGTGAATAAATTGATTATAAAACCTGACAAGTCTCCTCTGGCAAAATAAAAACGCCAGTGTCCAGTACTAGAGCAAACAGGAAATTTGAGTAGAGCTTCGTGCGCTTCCTGTCCTACATTGACCTGGTTCAGTAGTAGCCTGTAGTGAGATTTTTAGACATAAGCCAAATCGAGGAGTTGGATGGTGTGGTAGGCTGCCAACGGCCGTTTCCTCCCTTCCAAATGCGCCTGAATCTGTGTCAAACAGCCGATATTACCTGAAATAACGGCATCCGCCTGTGTGTTCAAGATGTAGTCTACCTTACGTTGTCCCAATTGCCCGGCCAATTCAGGCTGCTCGATATTGTATGTGCCGGCGGAGCCACAGCAATAACCACCATCATTTAACTCCAATAAGGTCAAATTAGGGATTGAGTTGAGCAGATTGCGAGGAGCGCTGGTCACACCTTGTGCATGGCTTAAATGACACGCATCTTGATAAACGGCCGTTAACGGCTCTGCCAATCCTGTTGGCT
>JAGRDI010000142.1:1548-3574 GCA_020432765.1 Anaerolineales bacterium
GCTTTTTCTTCCTCCGGCTGACCTTTGAACAACAGTTCGTACTCATGCATGCCCGATCCGCAGCCAGCCGCATTGGTGATGATAGCATCTACATCTTCTGGAAAGGCAGCTAAATTATTACGCGCTAAGTTCAAGGCACGGCCGTCTTCACCAATATGCATCATGATCGCTCCACAACAGCCTTGTTCTGGAGGAATAATTGTTTCGACCCCGTTGGCGGCCAGCACGCGCAGCGTGGCCCAATTGATGTCGGGATCAAGCACAGTTTGTACACAGCCAGACAGTAAAGCGACACGTGCACGCCGTTCCCCTACTGCCGGATAAACACCAGGTAGTGGCTTCGCTGGCGGCAAATCGGTCGGTACGAGATCGAGCATGGCTTGAAATTGCTGCGGCAAAGCACCTTTGAAAAGCCGCCCAATTTTGCCTGTTTGGGCGGCACGCCGAAAACGGTTTGGATGCGGCAGGGTATTGCTGATTAGATTACGGGCGGTCTGGTCGAGAAACGGCCGTTTGCGTTCCTTTTCATGCAATGCTCGAAAACTCATCAACAATTCACCATATGCCACGCCAGAAGGACAGGCTGGCACACAGCCGACACAGCCCAGGCAGCGGTCGATGTAGGGTTCCGCATCGATGGCCGGAATTTCGCCTTCCAAAACATTTTTCATCAGATAGATACGTCCGCGTGGCGAATCCATCTCTTCACCCAACAAAAGAAAGGTCGGGCAAGCGGCCAAACAGAAGCCACAATGCACACAAGCCTCGATCGCGTCCGCCATCGCCTGTCCGCGTGGACCAAATTTTGTGATGTTTATGCTGTGTTGCATTTATGCCTCCAAAAATGAATTGTGGGGATCCAACGCTTTTTTGACTCGTTGTGCCAGTGGCAGCCCTTTGCGCTTGCCTAGATAGGGTTGCCCTGTGCCCCAAAGCTGGAGGCCAACCAAATCCAAGCTGTTTAAGACCCGATCTAATCTGGCAGTGTCAACGTCCGCAAACCAAGCAATATTAGCGCCAACTGTGTAGCGTCGTTTGGCTTCAAAAAGTGTGTTTTCAAGCACTGGTATGTGTTTGCTTGTGATCGGAATCTTTACTAGATTGGCTTCAGATGGAATCCAGTCAAAGCTGTTTTGCACCTGCCAATAGGTGACTTCATTTTCATCTTGCAGTTGGATTGTGTTTTGAACGGCCGTTTCTGCACGCAAAAAATCTGTCAACCGCTTCACTCGAGCTGGCAAAGCTTGTGGCAAGCCACCCAAGCGGATGATGCAGTCAAATTGGTCATTTGGCATAGGTTCCAAATCTAATGCATCCATTTCGAATGGGGTCGTTGCCAGCCTGTGAATGGCGGCAAGTGCGCTATCTAATGTGGCAAAGTTAAAACGCAATGTCGTGTATGCTTGTGGCTGCGGAAAAACTTTGAAGCTGATTTCGGCCAAAACACCATAGCGTCCCAGACTGCCCACGAAAAATTTGGGCAGATCGAAACCGGCTGAGTTTTTGACCACTTTACCGCCACTGCGCACAAGACGGCCGTTTCCATCCACAAAACGCACGCCTAAAATAAAGTCGCGGACGCCGCCATAACGATAACGTCCTGCGCCGGCCGTATTTGTCGCCACCACGCCGCCCAGAGTCGCCCCTTTAGCTGTTAGCAATGGGTCGAAGGGTAGATATTGGCCGTGTTGGGCTAATTCAACAGCAATTTCTTGGACAGGGGTTCCGGCATAAGCTGTGAACGTATATTCTGTCGGTTCATATTCAATGATGCCGCTTAAACTGCGCATATTCAGCTGTTGCGTATGCTCGGGTGGCGCAGACAGCGCGGGTTTGCTGCCACCACCATAAGGCAGCAAAGTTGATTTAGTTTGCTGCACGATTTCCTGTAATTCAGCGAGTGTTGTCGGTTGCAAATTCATTCGCGTGAAATAACCCCCTGTTTTTCTAACGGATGCATACCGTGCATGGTTAAAGCGGGTGCATCACCACCAGGCAGCATTTTGCCACGATTGGCGATCTCTTT
>JAGRDI010000142.1:3668-14084 GCA_020432765.1 Anaerolineales bacterium
TGCTCACCGGTGATCGAACCACCCAAATCGATGCACATTTTCAGAATTTTGCCTGCCAATTCTTCCGCATGGTCTAAAGCGCCGGCAACCTTGCCATCAAACAAAATCAGCGGATGTAAATTCCCATCGCCTGCATGAAACACATTGGCGACATCGAGGCCATATTCTTGGCTGAGACGATCAATCTCGGCCAGCGCTTTGCCCAGGTGGCTGCGCGGCACGACGCCGTCTTGCACGACATAATCTGGGCTGATACGGCCGACTGAAGAAAATGCACCTTTACGTCCTTTCCAAATCGTAGCGCGTTCGGCAGCGTCTTGGGCAACTCGAATTTCATAAGCCCCAGACGCTTCGATGACCGGCAGTAGGGCCTGGAATTCAATCTCGACTTGTTCAGCTTCACCATCTAACTCGACAATCAATAAAGCGGCAGCGTCGGCGGGATAGCCTGCATGAACGGCCGTTTCGGCCGCTTTAATTGCCAATCTATCCATGATCTCCATAGCCCCAGGTAACAATCCCGAAGCCACAACTTGCGCGACAGCGTTTCCGGCCGTTTCCAAATCATGATAGGCTGCCAATACAGTACGATACAGTTCTGGCAGCGGCAGCAAGCGCACGGTGGTTTCTAAAACCACGCCCAACAGACCTTCACTGCCGACAAATAAACCGATCAAATCGGGACCAACGCCAATACCTTCGACACTTTCGCTGCCAAATTCAACGACTTCGCCATCGGCCAGCACCACTTTTAGGCCTAAAATATGGTTGCTGGTCATACCATATTTGAGGCAATGGGCACCACCGGAATTGAAGGCGATATTGCCACCAATCGTGCAAATTGACTGGCTGGATGGATCGGGAGCATAATATAGACCATATTGGGCGACTGCCTGGCTGATGTGTAAATTGACGACGCCTGGTTCGACAACGGCCGTTCGCTGTTCAGGATCGATTTTGATGATGTGGTTGAGTCGATTGAGGGCAATGACGATGCCTTCCTCAATCGGCAGCGAACCGCCCGACAAACTGGTGCCGCTGCCGCGTGCCACAAACGGCACGCCTGCTGCCTGGCACAAGCGCACTGTGTCGATGACTTCCTGTTGAGTTTCCGGCAGCACAACTGCTGCTGGTCGCGCCCGAAAAGCAGTCAACGCATCTGATTCATATACGGCCAACTGTACACCACCTGTGAGTAATCTTTTGGGTGGATAGATGGCTGCGAGGGCGTTAAAAAAAGCGGTCTGATCCATAATCTCTCCCTTGTGAATGCGGCCTGCGGAATAGAACTGTGTAACTTTCTAACCCTGCTGCTCTGTTCGATACAAAAAGCTAAAAACGATCAGTAACAAAAACATCAGTGCAACCGATAAAGCAAATATCTCTTTGAGTGTGCCGCCGCTAAAATAGGATAACACACCCAGCACGAAGGGAACGGCCGTATACACACCAATGAAACGTACAAATGCATTCCCATGTGTGAAAAAGGGTGTCAATAATAAGAAAGTGAAAGCTAGCCCACCCCATTTTAACCAGGTGAAGAGCTTCAAACGTGCCAGATTATTGCTAAAATCGTCACCAGCGACAAAGCTGGTCAGAATCGCTTGCAACTGCAAATTCTCAAGCATGTCGGCGATTGGAACCAAGACTGCCAGGCCAGCGGCGATATAAAAAAGCTTGTTGCCGCTCAAGCGTACGCAGGTGAACGCAAAGACAAATAAGAAAACCCCATATAAAACCATGTAGACAAAATCCAAGTTGTTGCCCCGTGTAAACGCATCGATCAATTCTGCTTGGTCAGGGGTGCCAATTTGGCCAAGAATCAAAACCACATCTGTTTCTGATTCGGCGAATTCAAAGGCGATGATCGGCGTCCAAAACCCTGCGGCCAGTTCATTTGCTGAACGCGGATTGACACGCATCAAAATCAAGCTCATCCCAATCACGACCAGGCCGATAATTCCGCTGATGATAAATGGTTTTTGTTTCATGAAAAACCTCTTAGTTGCCGGCCGTTTTGACTTAGCGATTTGGTAAACGGCCCGCTAGTAGCCGCGATTTCCGAATCGCGCCTATTTGCTCACTCTAGAACGCGAAAGGGATTTCGCGGCTACAGTATAGGAATTGCCAACAAATGAACAACCGTGCCCTATGCTTGACACTACTGGCGAACCTTATTTATATCAAAGATAATTAACACCATTATAAATGGTCACTACTGGGAATCAAGCCGATTATGTCAACTTTTGAACGTGTTCGTGAAATCCCACGCAATATATGGGCAGTCAGTCTTACCAGCTTCCTGACCGATATTTCCAGCGAGATGGTTGTTTATCTACTGCCGCTCTTTTTAGTGAATGTTTTAGGTGTGCGTATTGGCATTGTTGGTTTGATTGAAGGCGTTGCCGAAGCCACAGCCAGTTTGCTCAAACTCTTTTCTGGTTGGTTTTCTGATCGTGTTGGTGGTCGTAAATGGGTTGCTGTAACAGGTTATGCCATTTCTGCATTTTCCAAACCATTTTACTATTTTGCCGGATCGGCCCGGATTGTTGCTAGTGTACGCTGGGCTGACCGCGTTGGCAAGGGTATCCGCACTGCGCCGCGTGATGCGTTGGTTGCCGACAGTGTAGCACCAGAGCAGCGCGGCATCGCATTTGGTTTCCATCGTGCTGCCGACACGGCTGGGGCGGTTGTGGGTTTGCTGATTGCTTTGTTGGTAGTCTGGTT
Organism: Anaerolineales bacterium; assembly: GCA_020432765.1. GTDB lineage: Bacteria > Chloroflexota > Anaerolineae > Promineifilales > Promineifilaceae > JAACFF01. The sequence continues at coordinate 6,396 of JAGRDI010000142.1, forward strand.
CACCCAATCAGGCGCACTCAGCCTGGATAAATCAACGTTTCAGACGCTTGTACTGATCAGTTTGATTCCTGCTTTTATGGGCGTACTTGCTTTGGTTGTAATGGCGCGTGACGTGCCGGTAATGGAGCAGCGCGCTGCTCCAAAATTTAGGTTGAAGGGGTTAGGACGGCCGTTTCTCACTTTCCTTTTCATCATCGCCATCTTTGAATTGGGCAATGCATCCGATGCGTTCTTGATACTGCGTGCCCAAGAGCGTGGCCTTAGCGTCGCTGGCATTCTAGTGCTGATTTTGGTCTTTAATCTGGTCTACGCCCTGGTATCTACCCCGGCTGGCTCCTTGTCAGACCGTATTGGTCGACGCCGTTTATTGATTGCCGGCTTTTTGTTGTATGCGGGCGTTTATCTAGGCTTTGCTTTCGTCCAGGAGTCGTGGCATGTTTTTCTGCTCTACATTTTTTATGGCATTTACTACGGATTGACATCTGGAACTGCCAAAGCAGTGGTAGCGGATCTTGTGCCAGACATTTTGCGTGGCACGGCCTATGGCAGTTACAATGCGGTATTGGGAATTATGGATTTGCCTGCTTCCTTGCTTGCTGGTATTTTGTGGCAGGGCGTCGGTAGTTGGCAAGGATTTGGTCCTGCGGCCCCCTTTTTCTTTGGTGGTATGTTGGCTTTATTGGCAGCCATTTTGATGTTTTTGTGGCGACCAACTGGTGTAAAATAAGGGTCTCACGAAGATATTCCTTACGTGGCAGCATCAAATAGAGGAGTAAATCATGCGTGTCGCTGTTTTTTCAGATGTCCATGGCAATTTGACGGCATTGGATGCTGTCTTGGCTGATATAGATGACCAACAAGTCGATGAGATCGTTTTTGCAGGGGATTTGTGTTTGGTAGGACCACGACCAGCAGAATGTGTGGCGCGTTTACAAACCGCTGCCATCAGCAGTATTTTTGGCAATACTGACGATTGGGTGCTTGGTCGCCAGCAGCCTCCACCGCATCTGCAAGCCTTATGTGATTGGACATTGGCACAGTTAGACAAAGAAGCACGCACCTGGCTCGACAGCCTGCCTTTTTCACGTTCGATTGCACCGACTGGGAAACTTGAAGATGATCTGTTAATTGTACATGCCAATCCGCTAGATGTGAATCAGTTGATTTTTCCGTCTGAAGCTGAGCAAACTGAGCGTTACGGCCGTATTCGCCAAAGCGACACTGATCTAGACCCCATGCTAAAAGACCTCAAGGCTGGTATTTTAGGATTTGGTCATTTACATATCCCCAACGTGCGCCAATGGCGGGATAAACTGCTAATTAATATCAGCTCTGTCAACATGCCCGGCGATGGTGATGCGCGTGCCAAATATGGCTTATTTATCTGGGATGGGCAGCAATGGCAGTTTGAACATCGATTCGTGGCCTATCAATCTCAGGCTGAAAGTGATGTTTACCACCAGGCTCAACCACCTGGCTGGCAAGGTATAGTTGAAAAAATAGAAACCATGGGGGCATTTCCCCAAAATGTATAACACGGGACAAGGATACAAATGACAATGGATAAAAATGAGACGTTAAAACAAGAATTGATTGATGCACGCATTCAGCTATTGGAAACAGTCGTGGGGTTGTCGGAGGAAGAATTGGCAACGGCCGTTTATTCCGAAGAAACAGTCTGGACAGTCGCCGATCTGGTGCGTCACTTGGCCGGTGCTGAAAGCTCAATGACACGATTGATGCAGGGCATTCAAGCTGGCGGTAGTGGAGCACCGCCTGATTTTGATTTGGCACGCTGGAATGCAAGCCGCATCGCGAAAGTAAAAGACAAATCGCATGCAGAAATCATCCAAACCATGTCCGAAAATCGGGAACAACTGTTTGCATTTATCGACAGCTTAGAACCGGCTGATTGGGACAAAGAAGGGCGGCATGGTTCCCTCAAAATCATGAGCATCGGCGAAATCTGCGAGATTATCGCGTCGCATGAACGCCAGCACCTGGCAGATATTAAAGAAGCATTGGGGGAGTAAGCTGAAATGCTGAATTGCTCCTAAAAAAAATGAGATGCCCCATAAGCAGGCGCTTATGGGAACATCTCTGGGGGGGAGCCAATAAAAGTGTAACACATTTTTTTATGATGGCAAATAAAATGTGTTTAAATTAAAATGTTACTTTAGTACTCTGTTACCTAAATATTTTTCAGTTTGTCATTGTACACAGCTTAATTCATTTTGGGCTTGACAAAATTTATCACATTATTTGTGTGAATTACCTAATGCAGCCATTTCCGTGGATTATTGAGCACATCCCGATAAACAATGGCAACCCCGCCCATGACGGCCGCATCTTGGCCATGGGCGGCGGGGACAATCTTGACTTTGTCTTGTACCCAATGCCAACTATTTGCGGTAACAGTTTGGCGGATGATTGGCAGTAGTTGTTTGTGTGCAGCCGACATGGGGCCGCCTAAGATGACACGCTGTGGATTGATCACGTTCATCAAGCTGGCCATGCCAATCCCAATCCATTCAGCCGTTGCTTGCAGTGCATTCGTGGCGACGGTATCTTCTTTTAGTGCCGCTTCTACAATCAGTGGAATCGACAGTTTGTTAAAATCAGCCTCAATTTGGGAAGATATCCAACTGGACTGCCCTGATGTAATGGCTTCTTCGACACGTCGAAAAAGTGCTTGTTGTCCGGCGACGGTTTCCCAACAACCATGACTGCCACAATTACAGCGACGGCCGTTTCTTTCCACCAGCATATGACCCACTTCACCAGCAAATCCGGTGGCGCCTTCAACGAGACGGCCGTTTAGAATCACACCACCACCTAGCCCCATTCCTGAACTCACATACAGCATATTCTTGCAACCTTGACCTGCACCAAAAACACTCTCACCCAACGCGGCGAGATTGGCTTCATTGGCTAAATAGACGGGGATATTCAACGCAGTTTCGACCAGGCTGCGTAAAGGAACATCCTGCCAGCCTAAATTGGGTGCAAATAACAATGTGCCATTGGCAATATCAACCAGACCAGGAACACCAATACCGATGCCAAATATCGGCCGTTGCATCTTGATAACCTGTTGCTTACTTTCCGTCAGTAAAAACAGTAAACGTTCGATAATTTTTTCCTGACTATAATAGGTGAAGGTGCTTTCATAACGGTGTGAAATGATCTCAATCGCAAAATTGACCGTAATTATGGAGATAAAACCAACCCCAATCTCTACACCGATGAAATAACCCGCAGTGGGATCCGGTTCCAAATTGATGGCTGGCCTGCCCACCTCTACCGGCGTTCCATTAGTTCCAGTCTCGCGAATCAAACCATTTGTTAGCAAATCTTTGACAATGCTCGATACAGTTGCTTTGTTGAGACCTGTGATGTGTGCCAAAGCCGCCCGTGAAAGGGGGGCTTTGGCATGCAACGTATTCAGGATCAAAGTCAGATTCATATCACGCATGGCAGCATGATCGACTGAGTATCTTTTGTTCATCAAGCTTTGCCTATTAAGTTATAATACCAACTAATTGCTAGTCTACTTACCTGCTGCTTCATTGTCAAGAAAAGAGAGCTTATCTAAAACGAACTAGTACCACGATTTTCTAATTTTGAGAGGTAATAAATGGATTCCTGCCTGCGCAGGAATGACAATTTCCAGTGCAAGTCATTCCCGCACAGGCGGGAATCTATTGACACAACCCCGTAAAATCATAAATTTAGGGTACTAGATTCGTGTAATTCGTGCAATTCGTGGCGAAAAAAACGAAACTGCTTATCTTGACATTGTACCAAAATAAAATATACTCATCGGTAATTAGTTGAAATAAAAAACTTATTCAATCTGTCAAGGATATTCGAGGTGAAAAATGTCTGATAAATATACTCCAAAACCTGAAGATAAATTTACATTTGGCTTATGGACTGTCGGCAATGTGGGCCGCGATCCGTTTGGTGAACCTGTACGCAAGGTGTTAACACCGGCAGAAATTGTATATCTGTTGGGAGATGTTGGCGCTTATGGCGTGAACTTTCATGATAACGATTTAATTCCCATTGATGCCACGGCGGCAGAAGCAGCCGCCATTAAAAAAGCATTCAGGCAAGCATTAGATGATACAGGTCTGGTTGTGCCGATGGCGACAACGAACTTATTCTCTGATCCTGCTTTTAAGGATGGTGCCTTTACTGCTAACGATCCTAAAGTGCGGGCTTATGCTTTGCAGAAAACCATGCACGCCATCGACTTAGGTGTTGAATTTGGCGCTAAAATTTATGTTTTCTGGGGTGGGCGCGAAGGTACCGAAACTGATGCCGGCAAAAACCCGCTGGATGCTGGCAAACGTTTTCAAGATGCGCTCAATTTCTTGTGTGAATACGTGCTAGATCAAGGCTACGATTTGAAACTTGCCCTCGAAGCCAAACCAAATGAACCGCGTGGGGACATTTATTTAGCTACGACTGGCGCAATGTTGGGGTTCATCGAAACACTTGCGCATTCAGAGATGGTCGGTGTGAATCCCGAAGTGGCCCATGAGCAAATGGCAGGATTGAATTTCCTGCATCATGTCGCACAAGCGTGGGATATGGGCAAACTGTTCCACATCGATTTGAATGATCAAGCATTCGGCCGTTATGATCAAGATTTCCGGTTTGGCGCAGTTAACTTAAAGAGTGCCTTTTTCCTGGTTAAATTCCTTGAAGATGTGGGTTATGCTGGCAGCCGTCATTTTGATGCCCATGCTTACCGTACAGAGGATTACGAAGGTGTGAAAGATTTTGCCCGTGGTTGTATGCGCAACTATCTTATTCTAAAGGAAAAGGCGGCGCGTTGGAACCAGGATGCCGAAATTCAAGCGTTACTGCAGGACATTTTAGCCGATGATGGTTCAACTGATGCCTTTAAGGGTAAATATACACCCGCAAAAGCAGCCGCTCTAAAAGCGGCCAGTTTTGACCGTATTGCCCTCGGTAAACGTGGTTTGTCCTACGAGAAACTTGATCAATTGACCCTTGAATTGTTGATGGGTATACGTTAATAGGAGCTTGTTAGATGGTGAACAAACCTTTATTACTCGGTCTTGATGTTTCGACGACGGGTGCTAAAGCATTATTGGTTGATTTAAAGGGTCAGGTCGTAAGTAGTGCGACGATGCCGCTCTCACTCTCGACGCCACGGCCGTTATGGTCAGAGCAAAACCCAGAAGATTGGTGGGATGGTATTGTCAAGAGCACGCGCAGCGCTTTAAAAAAAGCGGGGGCGACTGGTGGCGACATCGCTGCGGTTGGTCTGACCGGCCAAATGCATGGGCTGGTGTTATTGGATGAAAATGGTGCGGTACTGCGTCCAGCAATGTTGTGGAATGATCAGCGTACGGCTGATCAATGTAACACCATTCGTGAGCGTTTAGGCAAAGAGCGCCTGATCCAAATCACAGGCAACGATGCCTTGACCGGCTTTACCGCACCTAAAATTTTATGGGTACAGGAAAACGAACCAGAAGTATATGCCCAGGTGCGCCATATTTTGCTGCCCAAGGATTATATTCGCTATCGGTTGACAGATGCATTTGGCATGGATCGGGCCGGCGGTGCCGGAACCTTATTGTTTGATTTGAAGGCGCGTACCTGGTCGTTGGAGGTATTGGCGGCCTTGGAAATTCCAGCAGATTGGCTGCCGCCGACATTTGAAGGACCAGACGTGACTGGGTTGATAACGGCCGTTGCTGCACAAGCAACTGGTTTATCTGCAGGAACCCCTGTGGTCGGTGGCGGGGGCGATCAAGCAGCCCAAGCGACAGGCGTGGGCGCTGTTGAACCCGGCATTATTGCGCTCACATTAGGCACATCGGGTGTTGTTTTTGCGACGACTGCGGCGCCACTTGTGGAACCAGAAGGTCGGCTGCATGCTTTTTGTCATACCGTGCCCGATAAATGGCATTTTATGGGTGTCATGCTCAGTGCAGCCGGCAGTTTGCAATGGTATCACGATCAAATAGCTCCTGATATGTCCTTTGATGAATTGGTAAACGAAGCTGCCAATGTGCCGCCCGGCAGCGAGGGGCTATTTTTCATGCCCTATCTAAGCGGCGAACGCACGCCACACCCCGATCCATTGGCACGTGGTGCCTGGATCGGGCTAACATTGCGGCATACACGTGCACACATGACGCGTGCTGTGTTGGAAGGTGTCGCTTTTGGCATCAAAGATAGTTTCACTTTGATTCAGGAAGCGGGTTTAGGTGCGGTTGAGCAAGTACGTATTTCGGGCGGTGGTGCGAAAAGCCCATTGTGGCGGCAGATTATGGCCAATGTGTTGGGCGTTGAACTGGTGACAGTCAATACGACTGAAGGGGCGGCCTTTGGCGCAGCTTTATTGGCTGGTGTTGGCGCTGGACTATATGCTTCGGTTGGAGAGGCATGCCGGGCTGCGATTGAAATGACTGGCAAAACAGAACCGGATGCGGATACGGCCGTTTATCCTGCCTACTACGCCCGCTATCGTGCTCTCTATCCCGCATTGGCCGCAGAATTTGCGGCAATTAGCAAATTGGTAGAATAAATACATTTTTTTTGGATTGAACTGTTCTGACATATTGTCAATACCCCCCTAAAGCAGGTAATATTCATCAAAACAAACATAGAGGTATTGGTATGAAAACAACTTTGGGTGACTTATTAGCGACTGGCAAACCGGTAATTGCAGATGGGGCGATGGGCTCGAATTTGATGGCGGCAGGTTTAATGATGGGCGAAGCGGCCGAACTGTTGAACGTGACCCAACCAGAAATTGTGCAAGAGGTGCATCGCGGCTATATCAATGCCGGTTCTCAAATTGTACTCACAAATACATTTGGTGGCAGTCGCATTAACCTGACACGCCAGGATGTCGGCGAACGTACCGTTGAACTGAATGCAGCCGGTGCGCAAATTGCACGCGCTGCTGCCGATGCTATGCCGCAGCCGGTTGTTGTGGCTGGTTCGATTGGCCCCTGTGGTGATTTGATGCAGCCTTATGGCCCTTTAACGCCAGATAAAGCAGCTGAATTGTTTGCTGAGCAAGCGGGTGGATTGGCTGCCGGCGGCGTGGATGTTTTCTGGATTGAGACGATGTCGGCTGTGGAAGAAGTTTTGGCCGCGATAACAGGCTGCAAGCAAGCTGCCCCAGCGATACCAATTGTGACAACAATGAGTTTTGAACGCAAAGGGCGCACGATGATGGGAGTCACACCAGAACAAGCGCTGCAAGCGTTTAAGGAACAGGCTGTTTTGGCGTTGGGTGCCAATTGTGGCAATGGCCCCGATGAGGTGATCACTGTCATCGAAAAAATGCGTGCGTTTGATCCGGAGGTGATTTTAGTAGCCAAAGCGAATGCCGGTATGCCCAAAATGGTGGGCAGACAGGCAATTTATGATGCATCACCAGACGATATGGCCGATTATGCACGTGCTGTGCATGCGGCAGGGGCGCAAATCATTGGGGCGTGTTGTGGCAGTACGGCCGTTCATATTAGAGCCATAGCCGACGCATTATCGAATTAAGCCGTTTACTTCTAATCGATTTTGGCGCCGCAGCTTACACAATAATATTCTTGCAGAGGAAGTATTAACACAATACTGGACATTAGCGTTTTATATTTTACCAGAGGAGACTTGTCAGGTTTTATGACCAATTTG
>JAGRDI010000143.1 GCA_020432765.1 Anaerolineales bacterium
TGTTGAGGATTTCACCCGGCAGTAAAGGCATTAGTTCCAATATCTCATGCTGTATTTGCTGTCCAGTAACTATAGCGGTAAGTGTTCAGATGCTCAACACTACAGCAAATCATCTAAGCATTTATTCTTGGAAAATGTCTCGTCACCGTTTATTTGTTTTGGGCTTGTTCTGCTGCAGCCATTTCCGGCCACATGAGATAAGAACTGACAAAAAAGCAAACAGCACCCAATAAGGTAGTAAGCGTCGCCCAAAAGAAGAGGTTGTTGCCAATCGGATCAGGTCGTAAAAAGGCTGCAAAAGCAGAGATCATAAAGAAAACACATCCCCAAAAGTTACTGATCACAATCCACCAGGTAACATTTTTTAGCTGCCAACACCAAAAATGATGGCAAAACTCTAACACACCAGCTATACCAGAGATAAGAAAGAGAATCGAGCCAATAAAGTTAGGAATCCAGGTAAAAATGTCGTAAGCGTACCATTGGAGGCTAAAGAAGCCCATAAAAGTCAAAACATTAAAGAATAACGTCCCAATGAATAAGGGAAAAGTAACCCAGAAATCAATGCGTTGAGGCTGCCAACCAAAGTAACGCCGTTTTTTTGTGGCAGTGGCTTGCCCATTGCTGTCCAATGCCTCTGGCGCATTGATTGACTGGTAATACGAACAATATCCGGCTGATGTAAAAAAGATCGACCCGGTAAAATAGATGAAATCTAACAAGTAGCTGTAAGAAACACCGGCCAAGAGCAGCAAACTGGCAAAGAAAAAATGCCAGGAGCCGATCATAAATAATACGGCGATCCACCAATTCAACGCACGGGGACGCCAAATCAACAAGGGAGTTCGTTGCTTGCCTGCTTCTCTACCTAATGGCCCAAAATGTTTACGATGCCGCCGTGATGTACGCACATCCGTCTTTCCATCTGGACGCCGATGTATGATCTTGGTAATAAAGGGGCCCACATGCTCCGATTCAACATGCTCCCACTCATCAGAAAAGTGAATATAACCGCGTTTTATCAATGTCGTCATAATGTTTTATCCTTCTGGTTTTGTGGTAAGCCAGCCGGGCATTCTTAAATCCCACCGAATAGCCCCTGCTCGTAATCCAAATATGATAATCATAGCCACCAACCATGAAAACGCAAAAGTTGGGAAAAAGGTTAACAATGCCAGATAAACAATACTGCCTAGCAAAATAGGCGTGGCATACAAATCTCTTGTCATTAATAATGTGGGTCTGTCTGTCAAGACATCACGCACTAAACCACCGCCAATACCAGTAATAATTCCCATAATAATAGCAATCAATGGCGCATAACCAAGCCCTAATACTTTATCAATAGCCTGGATCGTAAAAAGGGCTACCCCGAGGGCATCCAGGTAAAGCAATAATTTTTGTGCTTGAAAAAACGCACGATAGACAAAAAAGGCAATGAAAGACGCGGCCAAGGCCACCCAAACATAGACTAACTCACTTGCCCAAAAAACGGGTACATTGAGCATCATATCTCGGATGGTTCCCCCACCAAGCGCCGTTACCACTCCGAATACCATCAAGCTCAGAATATCTGCATCTTCACGTAAACCAGCCAACACACCCGACACAGCAAAAACAGCGATAGCCGTCAGCGTAATTATTTCACCAAATTCATTCATGCGTTGGTTTCTGTAAGGCTTATTATAAAAAAGCATATAGGGCATCATTAATGACGCCCTATATGCCTCTTATCCTTTATTGTGTAAGACTAATGCTTAAAGCCACCACTTTCTTCTTCGGTGAGTGGCACAGCGACCGGGTGCTTCGTGAAATGATTGACCGAATCGACGTAATCTTTCATCAGCAGGCTTGCCAGATCCTTACTAAACCCATGCTTTACTAAGATACGCTGAATGGCTAAGTCTTCCCGGTTAGCAGGCAGAGTATAAGCTGGCACCAGCCAGCCACGGGTACGCAGCCTATCAGCCAGGTCAAATAGGGTGAAGCCGTGATCCACACCTTCTTTCAACTTCCAGGCCAGAGCAGGGATGCCGCCGCGGCCGTCATAGATAATCTCAAAGGGACCCAGCTTACCGATTTCATCAGCCAGCCACTGCGCCACATCATAACAGGCCTGGTGAATCTTACGATACCCTTCCTTACCCAGGCGCAGGAAATTATAATATTGAGCTACAATCTGGCCCCCAGGCCGCGAGAAGTTCAAGGCAAAGGTAGGCATGTTGCCGCCCAGGTAATTTACCCAGAAAATCAGATCTTCTGGTAAATCCTCCTTATCACGCCAAATGACCCAGCCCACACCCAACGGTGCCAAGCCAAACTTGTGTCCAGAAGTGTTGATAGATTTAACCCGGGGCAAACGGAAATCCCATTCCAGGTCAGGGTCAACAAACGGCGCCAGAAAACCACCGCTAGCGCCATCCACATGAATGGGAATGTTCAGACCGGTTTCCTTTTCTAACTTATCCAAGGCATCGCTGACTTCTTTGACCGGTTCATAGTCGCAGGTAAAGGTTACACCCAGGGTGGGTACCACGCCGATGGTATTCTCATCAACACGCTTGAGTACTTCTTCCGCATTCATGATCAGGCGATCCCCTTCCATGGGGATTTCCCGGTGCTCCACATCCCAGTAACGGGTGAACTTGTGCCAGCAAATCTGTACGGGACCAGTGACCAAATTGGGTTTATCAATCGGTTTGCCCGCTGCTTTTTGGCGCTCGCGCCACTTCCACAATAAGGCCATACCGCCTAGCATGGCTGCTTCGCTAGAGCCTGTAGTTGAGGTCCCCAGGGTGTTGGTAGCATTGGGGGAATTCCATAGACTGGCCAGCATATGGACACAGCGCTCTTCCAATTCGGCCGTTTGTGGATATTCATCCTTGTCGATCATGTTTTTGTCGATCGTCAGATTCATAATGTCATGAATCTCCGGTTCCAGCCAGGTTTGGCAAAAAGTGGCCAGGTTTTGCCGCGAGTTGCCATCGAGCATTAATTCATCGGATATTACCTGGTAGGCGTGACGAGGGGAGTGCTCTTTCAGTGGAAATGTGTATTTGGGCATAGCGATCGACAGATCTGCCGAAGAATAGATACTATCCCCTAAACTTTCTCGAATGATTTCCTTTTCATGTAACATTTTTTGTTCTCCTTAATAACTCAATTCACTTGGAAATGATTAACTTTAACTTCAGGAACTACTCAAAAGTGAAGAAATGGTGGGAATATACTCATTCAGGACACCATCCATCCCACCCAGGAATATTTGGACGCCAATTGTCAACAAAATCAAGCCCATGATCTTAGTCAGCGCGACGAGTCCCGACTTACCAATTTTCTTTTCGATAGCATCCCCGGAGAGAAAAAAGAAGTAAGACATGATCATGATGACCCCAAAACCAACAATTACAGCGACTAACCCTTCAAAACCATCGGTAGCTGATAAAGCGACGGCCGCAGAGATCGTGCCGCCACCGGCCAGAATCGGCGTACCCAGCGGGGAGATGGCTTGCTCCAACTTCTGCTCTTTGTTCTGTTGAACTTCTTTTTCGTCGGCTGATTGGGCATGTGGTTTGCCCATGACCATGTGGTAACCGATCACGAACACCAGGATGCCAGCTCCAAGTTTGAAAGCCGGCAGAGTAATGCCGAACAACTCGCCAATGAGTTTGCCGGCAGCGGCCATGGCCACGGCGATAGCAAAGGCAAAAAGGGTAGCCCGTCGCGCCACCGCCTTTTTAGTAGCTGCGTCGTCTCCCGCCGTCATACTCATAAAGATGGGTGTGTTGGCGAAGGGGTTGCACATGGCAAAAAATGTGGCTATTGAAGAGACCAATAGCGGTAATAATGCAGTTGTATCCATTTTTTTCTCCTTAGACTAAATGTTATGGTTAGGTAAACCGCAGAAAGTTTTTAAACAACCAGAACGCTCAAGTTGGCGGTTTTTTTGAAGAATCGTCAAGGTTACGCATGATTTATTTCTAATAACTTTGTGCGTTTTACTTAAATTGGTTATGCTGCTAGATTAGTTAGTTCGCTCAAAACAGTTTTAACTTTTCCATTTTCCTCCTCCAGGAGATGCGTTCAGATCATTTCTCCCTAATTTGTTGCCTAACTAGAAAGTAGGGAAGCTGAGATAAAGCCTATGAACCCCTAATAGATAGCATACACTTTCTTACCCACCCTGACTATCACCAAAAATATGTATAAAAGTTGTAGTTTACATTTTGGGGGGATGTTACCTGAACGGATATTGCAAGTAAATCAGGTAACGGCCGTTATCTGTCAATAATCCTTCCTCCTTTACATCACTCCACCACTGGGCAGTACGCTCCCGATCGAGTAACACCAGCAAATGGATTCATCCCGCCAACTGCGTCAGG
>JAGRDI010000144.1 GCA_020432765.1 Anaerolineales bacterium
TCAAGTCGATCGGTTGGACTTCAACCAACTGCCAGCCCGCACGATCCATCTGTTTGCTGTCACGTGCCAATGTGCTTAGCTCTGAACTGACATACACGATACGCTGCGGCTCCATTTTTAGGATGGCATTTAGCACAGTTGAAGACAAACCATCAGATGTAGGATTGACAACGGCCAGATCAGGTTTGATGTCTAATGCCGGCAGAACTTCTTCAGCCCAACCCTGGTAGAGGGAGACATTGTCGGTGTGGTCGAGGTTAACGGCCGTATCTGCCACCGCATCCCCATTCACTTCCACACAGATAACTTCGCGTGCAGCAGCGGCCAAGAAAGTGGTCAACAAGCCCACGCCGCTGTACACATCCAAAACCGTTTCATCACCGGTTAGATTTGCATAGGCTAAAACAACATCAACCAACAATTCCGCTCCACTCTGGCTGGGTGGAAAATAACAACCAGGTGACACCCGAAACTCGCGGTCTCTCACTTGTTGTGTCAGGTAAGGATTTCCAATTAACGAAGCGGCCGTTTTATCCGGCAGCACAATCGCCACTGAAACAGGGAAATCTGCCTCTAAATCTGGCGGCTCGACACCATCAATCTCAAAAGCCGCCAACACTTCGTCATCTGCTCCCACACGCAGAGTCAATTTACGCAAACCGGGCAGCGCTAAATCCATATCCTGCCACACTTCCAACAAGCGCCGGTGCATAATCTCACAATGCTCTATTGTCATCACTTGCCGCAGCTGTGGCGACCAAAAGCCAATGCCGCCATCCGCCGTCGGACTAAAGCTCATCTCCAAACGATAGGCCCATTGCTGTGGATTGGGCAGCGTGGGCTGCACCTTGACCTTTTTTAAGCCGCCAATGCGCTTGAGTTGATCGCGCACAACATCTTGTTTGGCGCGTAATTGAGAATCATAGGCCATATGCTGAAAGTGACAGCCACCACACACGCCAAAATGCTGACAGCGCGGCTCGACTCGTGATGGTGACGATCGGACGACGGCTTTTAACTCTGCACGCGCAAAACGTTCTTTATCTTGGGTAACGTCAACCCGTACAAGTTCGCCAGGGATGCCAAACGGCACAAAAATCGGGCGTTTATTCTCATCATGACCAACGGCCGTTCCACCATGCGCCATATCGGTTAATTTAAGTTTTAGCTCTTCCATAATTTATCCCTATCCAATCCGCCCAGTAGCTACCAGCATCGTAAACGAAGCAATAAACCAATGGATTAGCCAGGGATAGACGAATGATTGCGACTGCCAGGCAATAAAACCGAAGGCAAAACCGCCAAAAATAGTACTCAAAGTTTCGACTTCCGGCTTGCCCAGATGCATGAATGCAAAGGGGATCGCTTGTATTAATATGGCTGGCCCTGGGCCTAAATAACGTGCCAAGGCAAAGAGCATAAAGCCCCGCCACATAAATTCCCAGGCAAATAATTCGACCCCATTCAACCAGAGCAAACGTCCCACTGTTTCAGGCGCTTTTTTGACGTAATATGCCTGCATCGCGGGTGTACGCGCCAGGAACCATAGAATGATCGCCATGCCCACACAACCAATCAATGTCCACATCAAACCCACACGCCAATTACCCAACTGAAACCCAAAATCTTTTGGCGATTCGCGGAATAGAAAGATAATAATCAACATGGGTATGATGAAATAAAAAATAAAACGGTCATATGCTTTTGTGCCCGTAATGCGATGGCCATAATAATCGAGCATTGGCACAACGGTGCTGTAGATAATGAGGAAGGAAAGTTTGAGGTCGAATTCAACGCCGCCAATGGTAATCATTTGTTTCCTCATGGGGCTGGGGCAATGCCAACTAACAAAGTGAGGCGTGTGTCAGACTCGTTGGTTACACCGTGGATAACACCAGCGGCAGCCCAGACAACCTCGCCCGTGCTCGCTGTGATATATTGGTCGCCGATTTGAAAACGGCCGTTGCCCTCTACCACATAATAAAACTTATCCTGGTCGGCATGATCATGGGCTTTTTGTACCTGCCCTGGTTCCAAACAGTTCAAACCCAACAACAACGCGTCCCCTCGAAACAACGTTGTCTTATAAAACTTCTCAGATCGTGTGCCAGTATGATCGACTACCTTCTTAACAATCGTCATTATATCCTCGTTCATAGACCCAAGGGTTTTCGAAACGCTTGGGGGCTTTATGGGCAATCCAGATTATAAACAAAAAACGCGCCTGCGCGAAGCTGCCGGCACGTTTTGTCGCCTACAAACAAAGAAGCCAGGCATTTAATTGATCTGCCTGGCCTCTACTAAGGATTTTTAAGCAGGAATACCGATATCTACCATATTGACTAAGACGCGTTCAAGCGTCATGGTATGGCTGCACACGCCACGCGATGCAAAAAAGTCACAATCACAGCCCCAATTACCATGTTCATAACTAACTGCATGAACACTATCATTTTCGCCGCGAATCGTCGCATGGAGCGTCTCAAATTGAATGCGATCTCTTTCTTCTGCGTACATTTTCGCTTTTTCAATTTTGCCAATCATACCATAATCCATTTTTATATCTCCTCTCTGCAAGAACCGGAACATGTCCGGTATCTAAAACAAAAACGCACGCGAAATTGCGTGCGCTAAGAATAATTAGTTGTCTGTTTCGCTGATTTCATGAACAGTCTTAATGATACAACATCCATAGTTAAAGTATACTCTACTACGCCAACGTGTCAACGCATCAAAATTTACGTTTCCCCTACGGAAATAGAAAACACATACACTTCTAAGATTCATAAGTACAACATTATTCCTCAGCAACGACCTGGATTTCGGCTAAAAACAGACGTTCATTGAGCCAGTGCCCATCTGCGGCGACCATATTCAGGCGTTTTGTGGTTCCTTTTTCGATTAGTGCCAATTGGATTTGATAGGAACCAGGTGGGAGTTTCTTGCCAATTGATAAAAGATGTGTGTCGGTGATGGTTTCACCTGCTTTCCATGTGCCGGTGGGTGACTGCCCGTCTTGCGGCTGCGCGGTGTGAGTTTGGATGACATTGCCAGCTGCATCCAGTAAACGTATTTGTACTTCATAACTGTCTAAATCGTTTTGCTCTGCTTGCCAATAGAGAGTAACTGCTAAAACATCACGCGGTTGGAATGTGCGTTGATTGTATTCATAACCGAGCAGACGGATTTGATCTTCAAAATTGGCAGATTGTGCATTGGGCACGGCCTGGAGCGAGCCGGTCGAAACGGCCGTATCCGACTCTGATGGCAGCAAATCAATCTCAGCCAAAGGCAGCGCATCCCCCAAAATTGTACCGTCGGCAGATGTCACACCTAAACGATAGCCTTCATCCTGCGCATAAAAGCCAATGCTCAAGGTCGCGTGCGCCGGCGTATAAGCCGATTCTGGTAAATAAAGGCGTACAGATTCGACAAAACGGTCACCGGGCTGCCATTGGCGGCTGGGAAAATTGCCCAGTCCAGGATGTGTGTCGCGCTGTGCTGCCAAGGCGCCCACTTCATCAATCAGGTGTACAAACAGCAGGTAATTGCCAGGTGGCTGCGCCAGCACTTCCCAATAGAGATCAATGTCTACATACTCGCCAGGGCGCAAGTGATCTGTGCTGACACTGTAACCATGTAATTGCACAAGTTTACCGAATTGGATGGATGTGGGATTAGGAACGGTCTGCTCTAAGCGTGCCGAAGCGGCCGTATCCACCTCAAACGTTTCTGGTCGTGCAAAAGCAGGCTGCAAAAAGCCAAACAACGCCACCAACGACAAAACAACCAGGCCTAAACTAACACCTAAACTCAACCATTTGCCTTCACCCTGTTTACCAAACAACGTTGGCCAACGACTGAACCCATAAAAAATCAGCAGCGCCAATGACGGCAGTGCCGGAAAGAAAAAGCGTCCCATCGGTCCGGCGGGACTCACCAGCAAATAATTAAAAACAACGGCTGCAAATAAAAATATATTTAATGCCAACACAGCCAGATAAACACCAAACGCACGGAGTTCTTCACGATCACGACGCAGCAAGGGAATCAATATACCGGCCAAAGCAAACAACGCGATCCACCACAACAGGTCATAAATAATTTGTGGCAGCGGGATTTGACCGTAGCCAAAACGTCCCCACAAACTTGTCCACACATAGGGCAGTTCGTAGATGGCAACACCCCAACTTTCGGATGGCTCCCGCACACCCCACAGTTCGGTTAGACGCTGGAAACCAGTTGGCTCACCGTACAATATCTGGTTGCGCACAAACCACCATCCGGACAACACCGCCGCCACACCCAGGCTAACCAGTGCCACAAGCAGCCACTGGCGCCACTGCCGTTTACGCCAGGCGACCCAGGTGACCGTCAGCCCGATGGTCAGCCCGATGGCTGCTAAATTGAACTTGCTCATCAGCGCCACGCCATACGCCGCGCCCAAAATGAAACCCCAACGCAAGCTGAGGCCGCGTTCATCGCGCAGCAAACGCACACAAGCCAACGTCACCAGCGCACCGCTAAAGGCAGCGACGATATCGTTATTGATTGCGCCGGACATATAGAGGAACATGGGGTTAAAGGCGACGATTGCCGCACCGCCGACCGCGAGAAACGGCCGTTGCTCCCAAATCGTGCGCCCAATCAGCCAGGTGAGAAAGACTGTCGCTGCCCCAAACAGCACATTAACAAGGCGTGCAAGATGTGCAGCCAGCGCTTCACCGGTCCAGGGAAAGTTTTCATCGGGACCGTGGATGTATTGGTTTTTATTGTCGTCGCCGACATCCCAATAACGATACGCCCAAAAGGGATTACGTTCTGGTTCGTAACAAATATCACGACCCGTCTCAACACCCGCCGTCACGACAGCCGCCACTGCATAGTAAAGCGGCGGATGGTGCCCTTGTGCGCTGCACCCCACTTCCCCCTGCACGGGTAAAGCACCTAACTCGACGATATGGCGCACAAAGCGATAATGGCGCAGTTCATCCGTCGCTTCATGCAACGGGTTGACAACACTATATAAAAAACTCAGCGCACAAAACGCCACTAAAATCAGGCCAATCGCCCACTGTTCGTTCTTCAAACTTTATTCATCCGTTGTAGTCAGTTGTATTCGAATATAATCCTCACCATCAACCGTCAAAATGCGTTCTCCGGTTTTGGGATCGTATAAACCAAACACGGCCGTTACACCCTCCAACCCATCCGGAGCCGCCAACCAATGCTGCTGCACAAACAAATCACCCGGCTGTAAGGTGGTCGGGTCAATCCATAAACCATCATCTCCAACCAGAAAACCATTATGCGCATCTTGCAGCTGTGCAAATACATACAGTCGTGGCCCAGAATAGACACCGGGCGGCGGCGGATTGCTGATGAGCGGTATGGCCGGCAATTGTAACGGCCGTTGCACCGACCAGCCCAATTCCAACACCCCGCCTTCATTATCATAAGCCGCCGACACCCAACAAAGACCATTTTGGAAACAGATAGAATCAGTGACAGTGGGCACGTCTACAACCCGATTCAATTTATACCCACCGATCGATTCCCCTTCCGGTAGGGGTTCAATCTGATCAGCAAAAGGTGTTTCACCATTCGGAAAACCGCTAAAACTCACATTTGGGATCAGCAATAACGCCCGTTCAGAATTATGCCAGCGCGGGTTCACATTTTGGACCTGGTTCGCATCCAGGTCAATTTCCAAAGCAATTTTGTCCCATGGCCCAGCCAACAAACCAGTAATACCAAAATCGGTTAACGCCGGGTTTGCATTTAGATAGCCGGCAACATCGGCAATATCGGCGCGATACAAAAAGCGTACCATGCCGCGTTCTGGCCATTTTTGGAAATAGTCGGGCAGATCACGGACTGCAACAGCAGAAACGAGCAAAATACCCAGCAGCGCGGCCAGACGAGAGGCCGTCAGATGCCGCCATTGCCATGATCGACGTGCGATCCACCCTACCGGTAGGGCAGTTAAAATATAAACGCTTGACTGCGCTAAAATCGTATGCCCCAAACTACCTGGCGGCACACTAATAAAGCTGGGTGAGATACCGGCAAGGAACCAGAAAAGGAGGAATGCAGCAGATATTGCGTATTGCGTATTACGTTTTACCCGTGAATTAATGCGGCTCGTTATTGGAACAAGTGCGTACCAAAACGCAATCAGCACGCCTGACCAAAAGAAAATCGCGCCAATTGGCCCAAATACAGGACGGTGGGGAATGTTGTAAAGCCATTCGTCATCACCGTCGGAATGGAACATGTTGACGGTGATGAGGATATGTTCACCGAGGGGTCCGAAATCGCCCTCCGTCGCTGCCATAAGTGGCACAGCCAATTCTTCTACACGCGCTTCGGATTCGGGTTGTTGTCGCAGTGTAACCAGCAGCGGCAGGGCCAATAGGAATGCAGCTACAAAGGTGAGCAAGATTCCACGCCAATGTCGCCCCAATAAATCACGAGCAAACAACAACAAATAAATACAAAATGCCAGCAAAATCAGCGGCATACCCCGGCTGGCAAAGTAGGTATAGAATCCCAAACCCATAAAAATGCCGGCCAGCAAAAAATCTACCCACTTATTTTCTTTGTGTACTGCGTGTCTGCTGCGACCTTGCTCAGTAGAGGTTTGTGATGAATCAAAATCCAACCCGCGTAAAAAGAAATAAAAAGTCGCCAACGCAAAAACAGGCAGTGCAATATGCCGGATACCCGTGCGCGAATACATCAATGACCAAAAACTCACTGTCAACAACGCCGCCGCAACCAGGCCAACTTTGTCATCAAACAAACGCCGCCCCACCAAAAAAGTGAGCGGCACTGTCAGCGTGCCCAAGAATACCGACAACCAGCGTATCCCCGCAACGGTAGGGCCAAACAAACCCAGCATAAGCGCATTGAGTGCATGATACAGTGCTTCATGACCGGATGCATCCGCATAATAAACTGCCAGATCACCGTCCAGCACTTTTTGCGAGATGACCAGCGAATTGATCAATTCATCATCGCGCCAGCCAGGCGGCACGCTGTCAAGCCGCCAGAGACGCAAAAATCCGGCCAGCAGGGTCAATGCAATGATCGCTATTGTTGTGTAGGTCGAGGCGTGCTGTTTACTCATTCGGTTACGTCTATTGTGGTGATTGGTAAGAGATCAGTGCCGTCAGGTAATGTTAGTCGCTGCCCATCTGTTTGGGTATAAACGCCAACAGCAACGGGATAGGTGCCAACGGCCGTTTCCTCTCCAACCTGTATTTGATGTACTTGCAAAAACATATCACCCGTCTGCCACATTTCGCCGGGGACATCCAGTTTGTCCATTTGGGCGATGGGAACGCCACCGGTCCCTTGAATATGCGTGAAGAGCATGGCTGTGGGCAACGGCCGCTGCACTTGCCACCACGTCACCAAAACGATCTCCTCTCCGGGCGCAGCTTGAGGCGTTTGCAATTCATACCCCAACAAGGTCAGTGCAGCTTCGAAAGTTGCATTTTGTGGCGTGAGCCGCTTCTGCCAATCAGCTTGTACCGCAGCATTGGACAATGCATAAATTTGTAACGGTCGATCCAGATCAGTTTGCCTTAGCGGTAACGTGTCAACCCATTCGATTTTGGAAAAATAGGGTTCCAATGCCGGCGCCAAGGGGGTGAAACCGGGCAGTATCATTTGGCTGCTGTCTGCCTGTGGCAGCAATAATGCACCACGGGCATCAAAATAATGCAGATTAGACGTTTGATTCTTCAATGTCATCTGTGCCAGCGCGGGTGTGTGAAATTCGCCGGGAGTAATGGTGGAAACGGCCGCTTCGATAAGCTCAGTACGGGCTGTTTCTGTCGTCCCAGTTTGTTCGAGATAACCCATCGCCGCTTTCATGGTGGATTCGTATTGCACACGCACTTCAGGGTGATTCGCCCAGGTTACAAAGTAATCCCGAATGGTGATAATCCCCGTAACGACAAACAACAAAACCACCAGACCCACCCACCAACGGCCTTTGACAAGCTCAAGTCTCGTTTCGTCTGATTGTTGTGCCGGTAGGTGACGGCCGATAAAAGTCAACGCCACTGCCGGGAAAAGATAGAGAACCGGCTGCATGCCAATTGCCTGGGTCATGGCCCATTCAGGACCGGTCACCAGCACAGGCGCAAAACCCAAAAACAACCAGGCCACTGCTAAAAAGCCGGCCGTGCCAACCAGTGGTTGTGCTGGCTGCCGGCTGCGCCACGTCTGCCAAACTGCTACCATTAGTCCAATCAAAAACAACAACCCCATCACTGGTCCCAGGAACGGCCGTCCCGCGATGTTGTAACGCCAAGAATTGTCTCCAGCTAAAAAGAACAGGCGCAAACTTTCAGCAGCGTTATTCAGCAGCGGCGCAAAATCGCCTTGCAACAATGCTGTCAAAGGCAGTGCCAGCTCTTGGATACGCAGTTCAGAGGCCGGATTGATTTGCAGATACAGCAGCAGCGGGGCAGCTACCATAAACATAACCAACAGCATCAACCCCAATCGCCACCATAGTTTTCGCAGCAACGGCCGTTGAACCCACCCTAAATAAACCAGAGCCAATGGAAACACCAGCCACAAAGCACGGGCCGGCATATACGTATAAAATGTCAACCCCAACAACCATCCCGCCATAAAAAACGGCCAAATCGCGCCAACTTGCCTCTGTGCAGCTTTGCTTCCTGCCACCCTGCTTAAGCCTTGCCAAAAAAACAACAACGCCAGCACAAACAAGGCGGGCAGCGTCACCGAACGTAACATTTGGCGTGCTGACATCAACGGCCAGAAAGCAACAACCATACCAACGGCCGTCAGCAAAGCAGTTGGCGCATCAAAGGCACGCCGCACCCACGCAGCCATGCCTGCAATCGTGATCAAACCAAAGAATACGGCCGTTAGTCGTCCAGCTAAATAGGTTGGTCCCAAGAAAGTCATTAAGCCGGCCACGGCATAATCATATAAAGGTTCACGGCCGTAACCGACAGTGAAATAGATTTCGCGTATACCGTCATGGACAATTGACCAGGCGGTGATGCCATGATCGGCTTCATCGTGGGTAAGTCCAGGGGGAATGTCAGTCAGTGCAAACAGGTAAAGGGTGACGGCCGTTAACAAAATCAACAGCATGCAAGAAATCCACCGAATATTCTGTGCGCTTGTAGTCATAGCAAACAAGCGATCATACAGAACCACTGCTGGTGTGACAACTACCCTAAACCCACGTTCAGCCAGCGATTAAAATCGCGCCAACAATTACTAAGCCGACCTGTGCCGGCTGACCATTAGACTGCGAAGGCGGTCTCAGCCTTTATTGCCGCCGGGCGCGTGAGAAAACCGTGTGATTTACCCTGCGAAACCCGCAGCATTTGCCCCAAAAGCTTGAAACAGGCTAAAATCGCTCCGTTTTGGAAGGAAATATGTTGGAATCTCCCCTTTTGGTCATCGAATTACTGCTGCTTGGAACGGCCGTTGTGGCGGTCGTGACACGCTGGCGTCCGCAGCTAACCACGGTTGTCGCCACGGCCGTCACGTTGATAAATACCATTGTCTGGTGGCTGTTGGGCCGCCAACTATCCCAATCGATCTCTTTAGGAGCAGCCTCGGAAACCGGTTTGCTCGCCGCCTGGCGCTGGCAGGTAGATGCCAACCGGTGGGCGTTAGGTGGCGTGCTTTTGCTATTGGCAACGGCCGTACTCCTTAACCAATTCGCCGCAAAAAGCGCAAAGCCAACGACAAAACAGTTACAGCCCACCTTGATCTTGTTATTAACTGCAACCGGGTTACTGGCCTTGTGGGCTGGTTCGCTGCTGACATTGTTAATATGTTGGACGCTCTTTGCTTTGCTCTGGGGAATATGTTTATGGACGTTAACGCCTGACGCAGAAATAGGCAATCCGTTGACAAAATTAGCCTGGCTGCTGCTGCCTTTGTGGTTTATCGCTCTAGCCGTGGCCTTTACGCCCGCTGCCAAAATAACTGCCGGTTGGGAATTGATCCAATGGCCGCCGCTTGCAGCTGCAGCTTTGGCTTTAGCCGCTTTAGGGCAAATGGGTGTGCTGCCCTTTCAGTTTTGGCGGCCATTCAATGCGCCGTCTGATATTAGATCACAATCACTTTTACACCTGACGCCGCCTCTGGTTGGAGCGGGCCTGCTCATGCTGCTTGCCGACAGCAGCGCAATTGGTTTAGGGTTAGCACTTCTGCTCACATTGGCATGTCTGTTGGGTATGCTCTCTGGACTGCGACGCGGCTGGATGCAGTTACATCTTCCCGCCCGTCTCTTGCCCAATCTGGCTTTGGCAACGGCCGCTTTAACTTATTTAGTCGGCTTGTGGGCCGGCAGCAGTGCGTTAAACGCAGCCTTGCGTGTGTATGCTTTGGGTGTCGGCATTTTATTTTTGTTGGGGGAGGAATTGGTTGCACGTGCGCGTTGGTGGCGTTTGCTGCCGGGGTTATTTGCGCTGGCGAGTTTGGCGGGTGTCCCCTTGACGGCGGGTTTAATTAGTTTATCAACCTTGTACACGACCTGGTGGCAAAACGGCCGTTCGATCTTAATCTTGGTCGCCATGATTTTGTTGGTGCCTTTGTTAACGGCCGTACTTTTACACTTACAAGATCGTTACCGGGCCGATTTACACGCAGCAAAACTGATGCCGCATGAACTGATAGGAGATGTGGGTCTATTCTTGCCGCTGCTCGGTTTAATCATGCTCGGCGGTGGAATAATAACCACCATACCGCTTGTTGTCTGGATCGCACTCCTCTTGACGCTGATACTAAGTCTGCTGCTGCCACGTTTCTTGGGCGACACGCAAGATATTGGCGCAAAAGTTGCCGCCGCCTTCACCGTGAATCTGCCAAACGGCCGTATCACCACAGTCATCAAGCAGGCTGGAACGGCTGGTATCCGCACAGTGGCAGAAGCTGCCAACATCCTACAAGGTGATCGTGGTTTGGTTTGGCTGTTAATTTTTGCCCTCCTTTATATCTTGGCGACGACACTCTGACGACACTCTAATGAATATACCAACGATTTTTGAGCTAATCGAACGTTTTGAATTCTTACGTGGATATACGGCCGTTTTGATTGTGCTGGTAACGGCCGTTGTCATCGTGCTTTTTTGGGATTGGCGGCTGGCGCTTTTTGCTTTAATTGTGCAATATTTGGTGGTCAGTCTTTTGTTTGTCGATCTACTTGACCCCCGGCTGGCAGTCGTCAAACTGTTGACCGGCATGTTTGTCTGTTTGATCCTCTATTGGACAGCGCGGCAGGTCGATTATGGTCATGTGCCGCCCGATCTAGCTGCCGCAGAAATCAAGGCCATCGGCGAAGAAAAACAGTTGAAATTAGGGCAGTGGCGCGGCCACATATGGCGAGTGCCTACCAGTTTGGCAGTGCGCCTGGGATTGGTTGTCGTTGTCTTAATTTTCATCGGCTGGCTGACCAGGCTGCCCAGTTTTCATTTACCCGGCATCCCCGATGCGCTGCCCCACATCGACCTGGCGGTTTTGATTCTAGTCGGTCTCGGCTTGCTGGCGATGGCAGTCAGCCGCGACCCCTTGTCCGCCGGCATGGGTTTGTTTACTTTTTTAATTGGATTTGAGTTGTACTACAGCGCACTGGAACAATCTGTTGCCATGTTGGCCGCCTTGACCGGTCTAAACTTGGCGTTAGCCGTCGCCATTGCTTACCTCACGCAGGCACGCCGCGCTGCCTGGTATGCCTTAATCGAATGATGACTTTTCCCACGCCGACTTTACTGATTTTCGGACCACTGCCGGCCGTCTTGCTCACAGCTCTGCTCAGCCGCCGGAAACGTGTTTCTGCGTTGGCGGGTGTGTTAACAACGGCCGTACTCATCTGGAGAGTAACGGCCGTCACCCTCGACAGCAGCACCGTGCCCGAAAACACCCGTTTTGTTGCTGATACCTGGCTGGTATTCGGCCGTACACTAACACTGACCGCAGGCATACAGGCATTTTATCTCTTTTTCTGTTTTGGCTTAGTCGTTTTATTTTTGTTAGCCTTAGCCTGGCCACAAGGGCGCGGTTTTGTCCCGGCCAGTTTACTTACCCTGTCCCCTTTGGCGGCGGCCCTGATGATTGCCCCCTTTGAATTCGGCGCTGTGCTGCTGGTCATCGCAGCCGCCTGTTTTGTTCTCACCTATCGACCACACGCCTTAACACGCACATACGGCGCTTTGCGCTATTTACTACT
>JAGRDI010000145.1 GCA_020432765.1 Anaerolineales bacterium
GAGAGTACAGGGGAATCTTTTAAAAAGTTCGGGATGACGTCTGTGTAATCTGCGTAATCTGTGGATGTTCTGCTAAGATCATCCTATGTTCAAAAAAATTCTGCCGATTCTCTTGATACTGCTGCTGGCTTTTGCGCTGCGCAGCTATCGCCTGACAGAAATCCCACCCGGCTTGACCCACGATGAAGCCAACCATGGACGCGAAGCCATTGAGATTCTCGATGGTATGCTGCGCTATTATTTTCCCCTGAATTATGGTAGTGAGCCGCTGTACAGTTATACTGTTGCGGGTATGATGGCTGTGTTGGGCGAGAATCTATTGGCGCTGCGCTTGGTGAATGTAGTGTTTGGTGTAGCTGCGATTGGCGCCGTGTTTGTCTGGGCACAGCAAGCATTTAAGCGGCGTGTGGCTTTGTTAACGGCCGTTCTGATTGCAATCTCCTTTTGGCCGTTAGCCTCAAGTCGGGAAGCCTTACGTGCTGGCATGCTGCCCTTTTTCATGACTGTAGCTGTGTGGTTCTTTTGGCAGATTATTGCGCCAGATGAAGAAACCCAACCCTCGAGCGGCAAGCGTCAAATATGGCTTGTATTGGGATTTGTGCTTAGCGTTGTTGCCACACTACATATTTACCTGGCTGCACGTGTGGTCTGGCTGGTCTTCCCCATTTTTTTGTTTTACCTGGGACTGTTTCATCGCAAAATATACCGCACAAGTTGGAAACCTGTTTTGATCGGGTTATTGTTGGCGGGATTGTTGATTGTGCCGATGTTTGTTTATTTAGCCAATAATCCGGCTTCGCAAACGCGCCTCTCGATGCTAGACGGACCTCTCAAACAAATTAGCAACGGTCAATTATTGCCAATCTTACAAAATGCATCCGAGGCATTTTTGGCCTTTATTTGGACTGGTTTTGGGGACCAGTTTCTCGCTTACAATATTCCGGGACGAGCGGTGTTTGATGGCGTAACGGCCGTCCTCTTTATCATCGGTATTTTGCTTTGTATATGGCATTGGCGGCGACCTGCTTATGCTTTTTTACTGCTCTGGTTCCTGATCGGCATTATTCCCTCGCTTGTGACTGGTTCCACAGCCGGCACCACTCGTAACTTGGCGGCGCTGCCTGCGGTTTTTTTGCTTCCATCCGTTGGGTTTGTTTTCACTACCGAATGGTTAATTAATCGTTTCAAGCTGCCCCAAAACACTGTTTTTGTGAGTTTGGCAGTTGTGTGGCTGCTATTTGCTGGATTTGTGACTGTACGCGATTATTTCTGGCGTTGGGGTGAAGCGCCAGAAGTACGTGGTGCTTATCAACAAACATTGGCGAACGAGTTGGCGTATCTGAAGCAGATGGATACGGCTGTGCCCACAATCATGTCTACAGTTTATCCCGGTGCTGCGCATGATACCTCAATTGCACGGGTGTTAGCTGCTGCGGACGCGCAAGATATGCGTTGGGTAGATGCGCGTTATGGCTTTGCCGTGCCACCCACAGCATCTGCACAGGCGCTAATCCCCGCATCAACACCACCTCATCGCGCGTTTGCGTCCTTTTTGCGACCCGTGGAAACAATCAACTTGCGTCCCGATGATCTCGATCCTACCTTTACTTTATATGCAGTCGATGCAGCTGCTTTACAAACTAGGGTAGCTGATAAAACGGCCGTTTCCTTTAATGGTGCATTGGCGCTCCTCGATACACAATGGTTGACAGAAACGACTGAGCCTGGGGCAACAGCCGAACTGCTCACAATATGGCGCATTGAAGACCCCACGCTTGCTGGGCAGCTCCATCCGCCAACTGATGCTACTGATGTGCGCTTATTTACCCATGTTCTCAACAGCGATGGTTCCATTTTAACTCAGCGGGATGCATTAGATGCTCCTTCTTGGAGTTGGCAGCAAGGTGATTTAATTTTACAGGTTCATCCCATGCGTGTACCGACTGAAACAATGGTTGGTCATTATAAAACGGCCGTTGGTATTTATGATGCCATTACCGGTGAGCGTTTAACCATATTGAACGCGGATGGTGCGAGAGGGGAGTCACATTTAATTGTCACCCCATTACAAGTTGCAAAACCCGCAAATTAAAGCGACAATAGATGCTGAGGTATAAAAATTATTATGGCAAAAAAAGTAAGACGCACGAAGAAAAAACGGACTGTTGATGAAACGGCCGTTGCCCCTATCAATGATGTACAAACAAGCACAGAAGCGAATGTGGATACTGCTCCCAAACTTAAAACCAGATCACAAAAACGTGCTGCCAAAAAACAGGCGACTGTCGAAGATTTTCGTCAGGAATATGCTTACGTGGGACTCGATTTACGCCGTGTCCTCATCCTCTCAGCTGCCATGTTTGCGCTGCTCATCGTCCTTAATCTTATCTTGCAAATTTAGTAACTCTTCACATAAACTATGAGAACCTTTTCTAATTTCGCAAAAGCGGTTATTCGTTTCATGATCCTTTGGGCGGTAGACGGACTATCTTTATTGATTACCGCTTTCTTCTTCTCTGGCATTAATTTTGTCGCCCAAGAAACCACAACCAAAATGGTTGATGCCTTTGCGGCTGCATTTTTACTGGGTATTGTTAACCTGTTAATCCGCCCGCTTGTTTTATTATTGGCACGGCCGTTAGGTTTTATTGCTGTCTTTATTATTGGGTTCTTTGTAAACGGATTGGCGTTATTGTTGACTTCATGGCTTTTGCCTTCTTTTGAAGTTGTCAATTTGTTGAATGCAGTGATTGCTGGCTTGATTTTTTCCGCAATTAACATCATCCTTACTGGCATATTAGAAGTCCAAGATGAAGGTTCATTTTATCAAGGTGTGATCGAGCGCCTGGCACGTCGCCAATCTTACACAGATATTGATCCTGGCAAACGCGGTCTGGTAATGATGGAAATCGACGGTTTGAGTTACCATCATTTGAAAAAAGCAATCGCTGACGGCCGTATGCCCACACTCACACGCATGATGGAAGAAGAAGGATACGAGCTGTCGCTTGTTGATTGTGGCATCCCTTCGCAGACATCTGCTTGTCAGGCGGGCATTATGTTTGGTGATAACAATGATATCCCTGCTTTCCGTTGGTATGACAAAGATAAACAAAAGTTGTATGTATCGGGGAGTGATGCGGGCGAGTTAAACGGCCGTTATGCCCTTGGCAATGGCCTTATGCGTGGCGGCTCCAGCATCAATAACATGTTAGATGGTGATGCACACAAATCGCTGCTCACCTTGTCAAACTTACTGGTAGCCGAAGGCGAAGAGAAAAAACGACGTGCCGAAGATATTTATCTGCTGCTGCTAAACCCCTATTTCTTAACACGTACTATTGTCTTGTTTTTGGGCGATGCAATCAGGGAAGTATGGCAGGGCTGGCAGCAACGTCGTAAAGATGTGACCCCACGCCTGAATCGGTTGGCTCATGCTTACCCCTTTGTGCGTGCCGCCACAACTGTTTTCATGCGCGATATTTCGGCAAACCTAACTATGCTTGACATTATTCGTGGTGCCCCGGCGATCTATGTTACTTGGCCTGGTTACGACGAGGTAGCCCACCATTCTGGACCTTGGACAGAGGATGCTTTTAAGGTGCTGGCTACCTATGACCATGCGATTATGCGTGTGCATGACACGATTAAAAACAAAGCGCCACGCCCGTATGATTTGATCATTCTTTCCGACCATGGTCAATCATTTGGTGCCACGTTTTTGCAGCGCTATGGCGTATCCTTAAAGGAATTTATCGAACAACAACTGCCACAAGGCACAACCGTTGCCACGTCTATGGGTGGTGATACAGGTGTGACTTCACTAACGGCCGTTTCTGGCGAATTAGGAAACATCCATGATTCAGATGTAGGCGGTCGTGCTGGTCGAGCCGTTGCCAAAAGGGGTAAAAAATTACTCGATCAAAGTGCTAAACAGCATGAAGATGCTGCTGGTGATATTGACCTTACGCAAACTGCCCAGGTCACCGCTTATGGTAGTGGTAATTTGGCACAAGTCTATTTCGATCTTTACCCGCGCAAAATAACCTTGACCGAATTGGACACAGCCTATCCAGGCATGGTAGATGCCCTTGTGGCGCATGAAGGTATTGGAATCGTGTGCGGTTATGCTGATGACGGCACGCCTGTCGTACTCGGTAAAAACGGCAAACGCAATTTACACAGCGGCGCAGTAGAAGGCGAGGATCCACTCAAACTTTATGCACCCGATAAGCCGGATGCCTTTGGAGCCGCCGCCATTGAGACCCGAACATGGCAGGTGCGTCGTGTCATGGATTTCCCCCATGCCGGTGATCTGATGGTAATCAGCACTGTATACAGAGATGGCACAGTCGCCGCGCTCGAAGAGTTGATTGGTAACCATGGTGGCCTTGGTGGCGAACAGACCGATGCCTTCTTGTTTCATCCACCGAGTATGGCAATTTCCCCCACTCGTAATTCTATTGATGTGTTTCATATTCTAAACGGCCGTCGTAATCAATCCATTAGCGCAGAAACATCCACTAACCTTAAACAATTAACTCCCGCAGAAGATGAATGGACATTAGCCAATCTTTGGACTGGTTTAAAAGCTGTGAGGATATGGATCGGCCGTGCCGCTAGAGCACTTGTACTCGATCGTTCAGCCTATCATGAAATTGTCAACGATAAACGCATGCTTGGCCCAGCGTTATTATTCGGGTTGGGTTTTAGTGGCTTAGCTGCTTATTTTCGTAATGATGCGCTAGATGCTGCTTTCCTAACCGTTTTAATTGCTATGGGTGCCTGGTTAATCGTTGTGTTAGCAATGTTTGCTGCTGGTCGTTGGCTTAGTGGGAAAGGCTACTTTACGCGTACTTTGCGTGGACTAGGTTTTGCGCAAGTTGGACAACTGTTTAGTCTGTTAGCTTTAATTCCGTCTTTAGCACCCCTGGCTGTTATTCTTACATTTGTTGTAATTTTCTTGGCAGATTGGATGGCCGCCGCCGAAGCACACGAGACCCGTGGTTGGCGCACACTGGTGTTGCCCTTCCTTGGATTGTTCGTAAGTGTCATGATTCCAATTATTGTTTTGACCCTGCTTGGTAGTGCGGTAATCAGTCTGGATGCCGTATTTGGTCAGTTGGGGTTAAGACAACCATAATAAATATTATAAATGCTGGCAGGCATCGTAAATCTTTAATTTCCAGTGTGAGAGGCATTGACGAGTGTCGGAGCTTGTGATATGATTTTGTTGCCTGCTGATAAAAGTCAGTGGGCTGTTTGTTGTATACCACATACGCTGGTTTCCGAGCTGTTGCTTTTCTAATGTGGTTGATTAAAGGTAAACTCCCGGACTGATTCCCGGTAGTGAAAATATTGTGGATGCTGATGGATATCGGCTCTACTAAATAAATTATAAAGCGAGGTACTATTAAAAGAAGAGGTAGACCCAACAATCGAAGAGCCGAAGCCCCGACCTTTCGGGTCAACAATCGCATTCGTATCAACGAAGTGATGTTAATTGACCAAAACGGGGTAAACCATGGTGTTGTTCCAACACGGAGCGCACTTGATATGGCCCGCGAAGCCGAGCTGGATTTGGTTGAGGTTGCACCCAATGCCAAGCCACCCGTATGCCGTATCATGGATCATGGCAAATTCGCTTACGAGCAGACCAAGAAAGCACGTGAAGCCCGTAAGAGTCAAAAGAAGATTGAGGTTAAAACAATTCGCTTGACTCCACGTACGGGTGAGTTTCACATTGATATCGGTGTGAAAAATGCACGTAAATGGTTGGAAGAAGGTAAGAAAGTAAAGTTCATGGTACGTTTTAAAGCACGCGAGATTTCATATCCCGAACTTGGTACGCGTGCCTTGAATAATATCGCCGAAG
>JAGRDI010000146.1 GCA_020432765.1 Anaerolineales bacterium
TTGGTCTTGCAAGGCGCGGATATAAGCAACAGCCGTCGCCAACACATAGGCCAACTCTTCGACCGCACTGCCCCCGCCATGCGCATATGGATAGCCATGCACGGTCACCACCGCCAAATCAGGCGCATTGTCCGCACACCAGCGCATCAAATCAGCAATTTCGGTTATGGCCGTGTCGAGCGTGATTGGCAAGCTGCCCCGCCGCGCCAATTCTCCAATCGGATCTGCTTCCAGGCTGCCACGTAAAACAGCCGGTTCCAAATCGATCTTCTGCAAATAAGCCGCCAGCAGCGCGGCAAAAGGCAAAGCGGCCGTTCCGCTGCGCACAAACAGGGGTGTATCGGCTAGATCAATGCCTTCAAACAGGGTTTCCAGATCGACGGTTGTGGCTACAGATACACCACCAACACCGACAAGCCCTTCTGCAATCCGGTCTGGATCCAGACCGCTGCGTGTGGCGTGGTCAAGCAGCAAGTTAACGGCCGTTTGTCCTCGCGCTAAGTCATGCCGCAAAATCTGGTTTAATTCCATTGGCGAAGCAGCCTGGGTCTCTTGTGCCACCAACCACGGTTCAACGACATATTGTAATGACTCGGTTCCGCGCACAAAGGGGTATTGGCCAGGCAAAGTATGGATGTGATCCAGATCGGCCGTATCTGCCTGTGTATAAATCGGCTGAATCTCAATGCCTTCGTATGTTTTACTAATTAGCTTTTCAAAGGGTTTGCCTTTCAATGATTTGACAGCCGCCGCAACCCATTCATCATAGGTGGGTGCAGTGAAGTCGGCAAACAAAGCTGGTTTTTTCTCAGACATAAAAGTTCCTCGTGTATTTGATCTGTAAGCGGTTATGGTGATGGTTACGGCCGTTGCCATTGTAAACGCGAACGGCCGAACCTCCAACCACATTGCGCAGGTTCGTTATAAAACCAGTGCCAAGACAACGGACGGAGGACGAATGACCAAATTCCCGTCCCTGGTCTCCCGTCCTCCGTCCAAATGCTAAACACGCCTATATGAACGAACCTTTAGATAAACCGCAGAAACTATTCGGAAATCCTGAAGCGTTTGAACTGCGGTTTCTTGAAGAATCGGCAACCTTTAGAACAATTTTAATTATGAAAGTTTATTACCGATTACTGATTCTCTACCTCAAATAATAACGTTTATCCCAGCCTTTTGTCAGGTGATATATGTCATGTCGTCCAGGGGCAAAGGTCACGTCGGCTTTTTGCATTTTGATTTGCAACTGCGTATCAGGTTAAGTGATGTGTTACATTTAGATTGTGCGCACCATGATATAAGCATCGCCGGTATCAACAATTTCTAGAAAATCTTGTTGGCGATATAAGTTGATGGCTAAGTTGTCTTTAGAAACCATGAGGCTTATTTGGGGGACAGCGTGGTTGGCGGCATGGTCAATGAGCCACTCAATCAATTTTCCGCCAATGCCTTGATGTCGATAGTCAGGATGCACGCCAATGACTAATACAGGTGTATTTTCGTCTACATAACCACGTATGAAGTGATCATTCGTCCAATAGCGATACCAGGCAGCACCGAGTGGCATTGAATTGTTGGCAGCGACAACGGCCGTATCGCCCTCTCGTTCTGCCCAATCAGCAAGTGCTTTTTTAACATCGGGGTAGGCCAGTCCTTCCTCAAATGCAGGTTTACTATCAGCGGACCGCCAAAAAACGGCTTCGTAGAGCATTTTTCTTAAGAATGGGAGATCGGTGGGTTGGGAGGGTCTTAGATGTATAATCATGGTTTTTTCTTGGTAGGAAACGGCCATTTGCCCTTTAGCTTATCTAGAGCAACTTAGTTGATCACTTAAGCAGGTGGGGCAATTCTCCCATAAAGGCAAATTGTATGTTTTTTAGTCGAATAGTCCAAATTTAAGGACATTCTATTTCGCCATTGACCACTTCACCCAACTCATCCACTCACTCAATTGCTACAACGAGGATTTTTGTAAAAGCGCGATGGTGTGGGTAATAAAAGCAGCCACTTCCTCAGGGACTTCAGTCAAATCATTCTGTATCCAATCCTGTATGATGCCTACGGTGCCATTCACAATGAACGTATATAACTTTTCTAGCGTTTCTGGGTCATATTGATTAGGTGAAGCTTGCCATTCACGCATAAAGTTAGCATGTCCGTGGGCTTTCATACGCTCTAAGAAATTATTGTTGCCATGCTCTGAAAAAATAATCGTACTTAACGCTTTGTTGGCATAAATGAGTTGGCAAATCTCGAGAATGAGCGTTTCAGTTTTCGTTGAGCTTTTGATAGAGCCAGTAAGCTGTTGAAATAATTCATCTTCTATTTGCGTCAGCAAGTTTTCTGGGCTGAAATAATGGGCGTAGAATGTGTTACGGTTGATATCGGCCTTGCGGCAAATTTCGGTCACCGTGATCTTTTGGATTGGTTTGTCTTGCAGTAGTTCCAGCAAGCTGCTTTTCAGGACCATTTTTGAATATTTTATACGGCGATCCTCTTTCTTCATCGGCATGTTTCACTCATCCTGCACTTAAATTCACTCCCATCAAATTTTGATAATCTGTTAAATAACAGACATATTTGCCAATGTTTGTCTACTAAAAGACAAAGGTTAATGAACTGGCTGTTGATAATCGAACACACTGTATAATAATAACAAAAACTGACGGATCGCAAAGGAATAACTACATGAATACAAGAATAACTCCTAAATTTGTTTCTGGTGGCAAACCGGTACTTGGTCATACATTGGAATTTAGAAAAAATCTAACGCGCCTAGATCAGCGCGGTCATTCTGAACATGGCGATATATTTGCCATGAAGCTCATGAATAAAAATATGGCTGTGGTTACGGGTGCTGATTACAATAAAAAGTTTTATCTGGAAACGGATAAGGCGCTCAATATTAGCGATGTCTACAGCTTTTTAAAAGCCTCTTTTGGTGAAGTGCTGTTTATTGCTCCCCATGAAGCGTACATGAATCAACGGCCGTTGCTTCAGGCCATCTTCTCGCGCACAAAAATGGTTGATTATCTCAAGGCGATGCATATCGAGATACAAGCATGGCTGGATGGCTTAGGAGACGAAGGCGAAATTGATATTTCAGCCGAAATGTTACATCTGACACAAGCGGTAGCCGGCCGGGCGTTTATTGGGCCAAATTATAGAGCAGAATTGGGAGAAACATTTTGGCAAGATTATGATGCCATTAGTCGCGCTATTGATCCTGTAACCCCATCTCATTTGCCATTGCCTAAATTTAGGCGGCGTGATGCAGCCAAACAGCGCATTCAAGAACGTCTGAAACAACTCATTGCTAAACGGCGGCAAAATCCAGAGGCATATGATGATTTGATTACACAGCTTTTTGCGGAACCCAAAAAAGATGGGCAATTTATGACAGATGAAGAAATCACTATCTTGTTTATGGGTCTAATCTTTGCCGGGCATGAAACAACGGCGGGGCAAGCTGCCTGGAACATCATTTTATTGCTGCAAAATCGTGAATATTTGCGCCTGGTACAAGCGGAAATCGACGCAAATACGGAGATGGGGCAGCCACTTGATGGGCGCATGATGCGTGCACTGCAGCACGTCTATTGGGCCATTGACGAAACAGCCCGTTTACGGCCGTCTGCCCCGATGCAACTGCGCACTGTTGAAGAACCGATCGAGTTTGGAGAGCATGTTGTACCGGCTGGCTGGCTGCTGCGGGTAAGCTCGGCCACATCCCATTATCAAGAAAATGTCTTTGCTAACCCTGAAGTTTACGATCCCCGGCGATTTTCACGTGAAAGAGGTGAGGGCAATAACAGTTATAATATCGTATCTTTTGGTGGTGGCATGCATAAATGCACCGGCATGAATTTTGCCAACAATGAAATGGCGGTCATCACCACCCTCTTGTTCCAACAGTTCGCTGTAGAACTTGTCACGCCAGACCCTCAAGTGTTAACTGGCGTGGGAGCCAATGGGGCTACTGAGGCAATTATACGCTATCGGCGCAAAGCGTTGATAAACGAAAGGCCCGTTCTAGAAACGGCCGTGACTGTCTAATTATTCTATTTTTGCCGTCAATGCTTTAATAGCATAATTACTATATTTCGCCTAATTTTTAGATTCTGTCCATTTTGGGAGCAAACGCTATCAAGGCGTCATCTTTCAACACAACCTGATGGGCTGCTGGGGAATAATTGAAAACGCCATCGCGCCACACAGCGAGAACCACGACTTGATTGTGGTCGCGTAAGTGGGAGATGGTTTGCCCCGCCCAATCAGGAAAATCGCTAATCGCGAATTGTTGCAGATCATATGCTGCCTCTGCCTTAAATGAGACTTCCATCCAGAAATCACCCATCAACGGATTCATCATCCAGGATTGCACCTGCATACCGCTCCCCTTTTCGGGGAAGATGAGCTGATCTGCGCCTGCAATCTGCAGCTTGGGACCATTCTTGTCGTCATAGACCAATGCCAGGATACGCAGTTTCGGATTATCCATTTGCGTGGCCAACGCACGGGCGCTTACAACCGCAAAGAGGTTGCGTTCATCGCTATCAAGTGCAGCGACAACCCCTTTAGCACGGTCAATGCCCGCAGCAATCAATGTGCTGTCATCGGTGGGATCAGCCATTAAATAGGGCACATCAACCCGTTCGGTTAATTCTTCCAGTGATAACTGCTCATCTTCAGTCACATCAACGGCTTGGGTAATATCCTGATAATGACCAAATTTTTTTGTCAGATAATCTATGTCAAGATAAAGCAAGGCACGCCGCAGCTTTTCCTCATCTTGCTCCACCAAAATGAAAGGTTGTTTGTCGCGTTGAAAAAAGAACATCGCTTTACGGCTAATGGCGCTGCCGCCGCAAACGATGATGTGATCATTTAAACTTGCAATAGTAGACATGCGTTGCTCCTGGACATGACGATGGACGCGATCCTGTTCCCAGCGGATAACTGTAGCGGCCAGGGTCGAAATGGCGTAGCTGGCCAAACCAATAGCCCCCAAGGTAAAAAAGATGGCAAAAATCCGCCCGCCAGCAGTTTGGGGAGATAAATCACCGTAGCCCACCGTGGTAATAGTGATGATGGTGGCATATAGTGAATCTGATACCGACCATCCCTCAAAATAAGCGTAGGCTAAAGTCCCAACGACGATCAGGACCACTATAGGGACCAAAGATAAACCAAGACCAGAACGGTTCAACTTTTTTAATAAGGGAGTGATATTCCGTTGCCTAAAAATATTCCACCACAACATTTACTATCTCCACAAATCAATCTATTAGCAAATAGGCAACTGTACCAAAGCGCGACCGATTGTGCTTGCATTGTATTCTAGCTGTTCTGCTTTCTATGACAACATCTGCTCGCGCATACCAGCGATAAAGGCATCATCGCCAACTTTTTGTCGCAATGCGAATCTTTCCTCCGCCAATGGAGGAAACATTCATAGATAAACCAGCCTTATTGGCTCGGAAGTGTGGCAAGAATGCCTGCGTCATGCGCATGAGGCCGATGACATTGGTATCAAATTGACATTCAATTTGTTCAGGTGCTGCACCCGCAAACTTTATGGTTGTGAAAATGAATAATGAACTCCCGTGAGTTCTTCCGACAGTTCCCAGAAGCGTTTGAGCACAGCGGCATCATCCAGAGCATCATTACACTTTTGCTCTGATGGGTAGCCACGTAAACGGAATGTTTTGGGTCCATAGAAAACGCCGCCTTTTGCACCGGGTGCGGTCGATGCATAGAGCTGCGGCAATACGCCCATACGTACATCCTGCCCCAGTAAAGCACCACCAACACGATACAGGATACGTTCAGTAAAAGGTGCACCCGACTGCTGCAGGCTGTTTGCCTGCAGATTGCCCATCACCAAACCAGGGTGGGACGAGTTGGAGACCGTATCAACTCCTGCTTTCTTGAGCCGCCTGTTTAGCTCAGTAGCGAACACAGCGTTAGCTAGTTTGCTCTGTCCATAGGCTCCCCAACGACTATATTCTTTTTCTCCCATCAAGTCATCAAAATTAATACGGCCGTTGAAAGCAGCACTGCTGGACGTGTTGTGAACTCGTGACCCCGGTGTGCCGGTGAGTACCTCAAGCAGTAAACCCGTAAGAGCAAAGTGAGCCAGATGATTGACACCCAACTGCATCTCAAAGCCATCGGCCGTTTCCTGGCGTGGGATAGCCATGACACCAGCATTGTTAAGCAAGATATCAAGACGGGCATATTGCGCTTTAAATGCGGCAGCAAAGGCACGCACTGAATCAAGACTCGCGTTATCTAATTGCATAACATCAAGTTTGGCATTGGGAACTTTTTGCTGCACTTCTGTTTTTGCTTTTTCAGCTTTACCCAAATTACGACAGGCCATGATGACAGTTGCCCCTTTGGCCGCTAATGCATTGGTAGATTCCAGACCGAGTCCGCTGTTAGCCCCAGTTATAATGACCACTTTATTGGTCAAATCGGGAATATCGTTTTGCGTCCATTTATCACTCATTTTGTTACTCCTTTGCAGTAAATATTTTGTATAAAATATCAATTTTAGATTGATTAGTCAGTCATTCCGGGTTAAAAAAAGTCAACCTGTAACCCCCTTCCAAAAAATATCAAAGCCTTGGGTGATGTGACGCGTAAGTGACATATCACCCAGGTTATTTTCGATGGCAAAGTGAACGGCCGCATCCATATCTGCATAAAAAATCATACCCAAATATCCGGGCGGCACATCCACAAATTGTCCATCAGTAATGCCCTGCTCAATCATCGTATAGGCAAAAGCCAATTCTGCCGCTTGGCTCTGTTTTGCCTCTTCGCTGACCAGATCAGACAGTTTTAGCTGTGTCATCAAGCTATAGCGCACCGGAAAACGCACACCCCAATCGATAAAACGAAACCAGATATGCTCAACACGTGCCTTGAATGAACCGTTTTCCGGGTAACCAGTCATCATATGGCTCATCCATTCCTGCTTGAGTTGTTTGTAAACAGCATCTATCAACACATCTTTGGATTCAAAATAGTTGAACAATGTGCCCGTGGCTACACCTGCATGTTTAGCGATGCGGGAAGTCGGCGTATTCCAAAAGCCTTCTTGGGCAAACAAATCTATCGAAGCTTCGATGAGTTGTGTCTGTTTATCGTTCATGGAGGATATAATATCATAGATTGACTAATCAGTCAATATTCGATTAATTTTCCCTGCTATCCTCTTAAACAGAACGGCCGTTGTCTCACGGTCACTTAAACTATGTCCAATTAACAGTGCCTTTTCCACTTTCAATATTTTTACTTTTTTAATTGAGTCCACCAGAGTAAAATTAGTCAACTGCATATATGGAGGATTTCGGCGAGGTCTGTCTAATTTGCCACTTGGACAAATCTGTAAACTCCAAGGTAATTTGCGAATAGATTCAAAGGTATTATTCAATGGAACAACTCATGACAAACTTGTTAGAAAATTTGTATGCCACCAACAACTCTTTGATAAATATGGGTTTACCAAGTTTTTTACACATTATTTGGGCTATTGTTATCTTTCTGCTTGGCCGCTGGCTGGCTCGTCGAGCACGCAATTTGTTCACAGCTACAATGTCAAAAACAGACACCCATGTTAACAAGAAGGTGGTATATGCGCTTGAAGGCATAATCTATTATGGTATTTTAATTGTTGCCATTTCCTTTTCGCTTATTGCTTTGGGTGTACCGATCAATTCCATCATCCTCATTTTCGCCATCTTCATTGCTTTAGTGGGGTTTGCTTTCCAAACAACGTTAAATAACCTGGCCGCTACGATTATTTTTATTGTTTTTCAAACCTATAAACCAGGTGATTGGGTCGATGTCCTTGATGGTACATTTGGTGTAGTGAAACGGATTCAACTATTTACTACCGTCATTGTAACTCAACAGAAAAGTACGGTAACAATTCCCAACGGGGTTATTATGGAAGGCAATATCATTAATTATTCAGATCTCGGTTACCGGCGGGTTGATATGGTTGTGACCATTACATATGAATCTGATTTGGTAAAAGCAAAGCATATTATGGAACAAGTTTTAGCTGAAAACAAACATGTATTAGCCGAACCAAAACCCATTGTGGGCGTTGAACTTTTAGGGGTTAGGGGGATTGATTTCTCTTTACGGCCGTTTGCATCCGCAGAGGCCTATTGGGACACCTTGTTTGAAGTGACTGAGCAAGTCAAACTCAGGCTGACTGAAGCTGGCATTACAATTCCCGTTTTCCGACAAGATGTCAAGCTTATTCAGCCAAACTAATTTTATCTTACGAAAAGCTTTATTTCGCAGAGAGCACCAAGAACATGAAGTATTTCCCTGATATTTTTATTTTTCGCGTCTTCCCACATTCGCAATATTTACCTGTTCGTAAAAGCAATCACCTACCTGTATAATCCACTCAAAATAGGCAAAACCATGTACCAAGCCGTTCTGCTCATCCGCAAATACGTTAGCGGAACCGGCAGATGGGCGTCGAGTAAACGGCCGCAAATCAGTTCGTCGTAATCACTTTAGTCGTCAAGACCGCTGAAGCGGTTACTACAAACAAAAACGGAAAGTTATTGTTAGCCGCTTATTAAGTACACGACATCCAAGTGGAGCAATTATGATCGGAGACATCCAACTATTTGCCGGCTCAGCATCAAATGAGTTGGCCCAAAAAATATCGGATTATGTCAATATACCATTGAGCGGCTGGGACATTGTGCAATTCCCTAACGAAAATATCTTTGTGCGTTTGCATGGCAGTGCACGCGGACAAGATGCATACATTATTCAAACCCATGCATCACCACTGCATACCAATATCATGGAGATGTTGATCGCTATCGACTGCCTCAAACGCGACTCTGCCGAACGTGTCACCGTAGTTGTGCCATATATGTCCTATTCGCAAAGCGACAAAAAAGACCAACCTCGCGTT
Organism: Anaerolineales bacterium; assembly: GCA_020432765.1. GTDB lineage: Bacteria > Chloroflexota > Anaerolineae > Promineifilales > Promineifilaceae > JAACFF01. Next base: position 8,963 of record JAGRDI010000146.1, read on the forward strand.
CCTATTTCAGCACGTTTGCTCGCCGATTTAATCGAGGCCTCCGGTGCTGATCGCTGGATGACCATTGATCTGCACAGTTCACAAATTCAAGGTTTTTACAAAATTCCCGGTGATTCACTTACCGCATTCCACATTTTGGTCGATTACATTAAACAGAAGGCTCTTGATGCCGTGGTGGTGACACCAGATTTAGGCTTTGCGAAAAAAGGGCGCGACTATGCGCAAGCATTGCATATGCCGCTTGCTTTTGTAGAAAAAAGACGCGTTGGCAATGAAAACAAACGTGAAGCGCTGTCACTCATTGGCGACGTAGCCGGTAAAGATGTGATCATTGTTGATGATTTGGTTGATACGGCCGGTTCCATGCAAGAAGCGGTCAACCTGACTAAAAGATGCGGGGCCAAAGATATCTACATTTCATTCACGCATCCCGTCCTCTCTGACCCGGCAACAGAACGTCTGGCTCAATTGCCCATCAAAGAAATTATCACAACCGACACGCTCCCCATTCCAACAGAAAAAATGCTGCCTAACATCACAATATTGAGCGTAGCCCGTTTGTTAGGCGAAGTGATTTTGCGCTCGCATGAGGGGCGCAGTGTAGGTGAATTATTTAATGAGTAAGTAAGCACGCTAATACTAATTTAAGATTTTACTGATAAACTACTCGCTATGTTTAAGAAACTTGTCTCAAAAATCGTTGGTGATCCCAATAAGAAAATAATTAATGACCTGGAACCGCTGGTAACAGAAGTCGCGGATCTGGAACCCGGCTTACAACAGTTATCTGATGAGGAACTACGGGCAAAAACGGCCGTTTTGCGTGAACGTCTTGAAAATGGGGCAGCATTAGATGAATTGCTGCCAGAAGCGTATGCATTGGTACGCGAGGCCTCAATTCGCACTACCGGTATGCGCCAATATGATGTGCAAATCATGGGCGGCGTTTTGCTGCATCGCGGTGAAGTCGTCGAAATGCGCACCGGTGAGGGAAAAACCCTGGTTGCCACCCTGCCCCTTTTCCTCAACGCCCTTACCGGTGAAGGCGTACATCTCGTCACAGTCAATGAATATCTGGCCAAACGTGATGGCGGTTGGATGGGCAAAATTTTCAGCCATCTTGGACTCACAGTTGGCTGCATTGGACCGCAGCAATTCTCGGCCCTTTATGACGCAGAATATGTACATCCAGGCTCGGAGCTTGAAGATGAACGTCTCGTCCACTGGCGGCCATGCACACGCACCCAAGCCTATCAAGCTGACATCACCTACGGCATCAGCAGTGAATTCGGCTTTGATTACCTACGCGACAACATGGTCAACAACCCCGACAACCTCGTGCAGCGCAAACTGCAGTTTGCAGTCATCGATGAAGTTGACAATGTACTCATCGACGAGGCACGTACCCCGTTAATCATTTCTGGACCAGCACCAAGATCAGGCAAGGATTATGCGCGTTTTTCGGCTTATGTACGCAATTTGCGTCGTAACACAGCTGATGAAGATGATGAACCCAACGGCCATTACGATCTGGATGAAAAAAGCCGCTCGGTCAGCCTGACCGATATGGGTATTGCCGAAATCGAGAGCCGTATCCCTGAAATTGATGCCGATGCGGGCGACAGTCTCTATGATCCGCGTTTCTACCAGTTGACTTATTATTTGGACAATGCTATGCGTGCCCAATATCTCTTCAAACGAGATGTCAATTATGTCGTTCAAGAAGGCCAAGTTATCATTGTCGATGATTTTACTGGTCGTCTGATGCCGGGTCGCCGTTACTCCGATGGGCTGCACGAAGCCATCGAAGCCAAAGAAAACGTAGACATTAAGCGCGAAACCGTCACAGTCGCCACCATTACCCTGCAAAACTATTTCCGGCTATACGAAAAACTGGCCGGCATGACCGGCACAGCGCTCACGGATGCCGAAGAGTTTGACGAAATTTATGAATTAGGTGTGACGCCGCTGCCCACCAATGTGCAGCATATTGTCGATAAAGGGGAAATGGGTTTAGTACCTAAAAAAACCAAAGTCGAAGGTACAGACGCCATCAGTTACGTCGATCCCCAAAGCGACGCACCCATTTTCTTCAAACGTACGGACTTTAAGGATCAGATTTATGGCACAGAGCAAGCCAAAGACCAAGCCATTATCAATGAAATTCAACGTGTGCAAGAAAGTGGCCGTCCTACTTTAGTGGGTACAACATCGGTTGAGCATTCAGAGATAATCCACCACCACCTGGAGCGTGCCAAGATTCCCCACAGCGTGTTAAATGCCAAAATTCACCAGTCTGAAGCGTTGATCGTAGCGCAAGCCGGACGCAAAGGCGCGGTCACGATCTCCACCAATATGGCTGGGCGTGGCACCGATATTTTGTTGGGCGGCAACGCAGAAGGAATGGCGGCTGAAACGTTGGAAGCGGAACTGTTTGATCGGCATTTATTGACAAACCTTGCGGTGACATTGTTAACGGATGGTGAAGCGCCTGCGCGTGATTACGCCGTGCGTCAGCGCAAATTGAATCCCGAGTTAGTCGATGGCTTGATTCGAATCAAGGCTGAATTTGATGCAGCCATGGTTGAAATCGAACAGATCCAAGTTGTCGGCTTTTTAGCACACACATTACAAGAGCCTTATGACATCGACTATAACCAGGTCTTAAATATCTTACGCTATATTCGTGTAGGACAGTTGGGGCAGGCACGTGCTTATGTAGAAGGTCTGGATCGGGATACGGCCGTTGTTGAAGAAGCCGTGCGTTTAGAAGAATTACATACTCGTTACAAAAACGTGCATAAAGACGAAAATCTCGCTGCCCAATTCATCGCCGAACAGCTTTTTGATCAGCATTACAACGCCCGTGCAGCGCTAATCCGCTCTGTTTTAGGTGGCGAACGTCAAGAAGCCGAACATATTGTGGCCCAAATCCCTGGTCTAGACTCCGAACTGATCACCCAAATCGAAGCGATCCAGCACCAAACAGAACTTGAACGCGAAGAAGTGTGGCGCTTGGGCGGCTTACACGTCATCGGCTCTGAACGCCACGAATCACGGCGTATCGACAATCAGTTACGTGGTCGTGCAGCACGCCAAGGAGATCCTGGCTCCTCACGCTTCTTTCTCTCGTTGGAAGATGATTTGATGCGCCGTTTTGGTGGCGAACGACTGAAGAGCTTTATGTCACGCACCAATATACCTGACGATATGCCCATCGAGAATGGCATGTTGGATCGCATCATTGAGAGTTCCCAAGAACGCATCGAAGGGTATAACTTCGACATCCGCAAAAATGTTGTCGAATATGATGATGTGATGACCAAGCAGCGTCAGGCAATTTATGGTGAACGCCGCAAAATATTACAAAGCGATCCTGAAACTTTGGACAATAAAATTGACGATGCCTTCGATGTGATGATTGCTGAGCTAGTGGATAACTATGTCGAAAATTACACTGACTTTGCACACAGTGAAATAGAGCGCGTGATCAACGATTTCAGCACCGATGCCACCGATGACATCAATCTCACCGGCGTCTTGCGCACGTTGCGCAGCTTATTACCAGGTATCACAGAAATCGATCAAGCTGAGTTTGAAGGTCTGCCGGCCGAAAAATTAACAGATCGACTGATGCAACTTGTGCGTCAAAACGATGAAGAAGGCACGAACCTATATCAATTATTGGATGCCATGGGTCGTTTCTTACCTTTATTACCGCCGGTTCCAAATCTGGCTACATTGGCAACGCGCCGTTCCGGCCAACTACAAGCGCGTGAACTAGCTCAGCGCCAATTCTTGGAGAATGTCGCACTGCTTTACAATGAACTGCTTGCTAATCATATCGAGGAATCAGAACGTGCACGCATCTGGCAAGATACCGAAAATGCAATTTCAGAAGCTTTTAACCAGTTTAGTCTGGATGCCTTATCCATCAAAAATGCAACAGCGCGTCAACAACGTTTCCGCGTGACAGTGATTGAAGCGCTGAAGGAAATGTTGTTAGAAAGCCTTGATGCCCTTGATGGCCCACATTTAGTACAAGCCCTGGGCGATTATGTTGATATTCACCAGCAAAAATGGCAGGATCATATCGGTGTGGAAGAATACCGTAATTTCCAACGTCTGCTTTTGTTAGCAGCGATAGATCGTGAGTGGCGCGATTATCTGACGGCGATGGATGATTTGCGGCGCGAAATTGGTCTGGAAGCAATTGGTCAGCGTGATCCTAAGATGATGTACAAACAACGCTCTTTCCAGATGTTTTCACACATGCGCAAAAATATTGATCGTGACATTGCTGACCGTTTCTTCCGCCAAATTGTCAGCCATGAGCAGTTTGTGCGCCAACAGCAGGCTGAAGTGCAATACCAACTGCAATCGCAAGATGCCGGTTATCAAAAGGTGCAGCGTAAGAGTGGGCGCGGCGTGGAAGTACGCCGGGATGCACCTAAAGTGGGACGCAATGATCCCTGTCCTTGTGGCAGCGGCAAAAAGTATAAACAGTGCCACGGCCGTCTCCAAAAAAGACCCAAAAGCAAAACAGCCACTACAAATCAAGCAGTATCAAACAATCAAGGCGCAACAAAGAAGAAAAAAGTACGCCGTAGACGACGTTAGAGTCGCAGAGGTGCAAGTAAAAGTACTGCTTACTTTGCAACTTTGTGATCTTTTTACTTTGCCGGCGATTCTTGCCACAAACGCTGCATCTCGGAACAGCGCAGCAATAATTCATCCAATGTTCCTTGATCGCTAACACGGCCGTTTTCCAACACTATAATTTGATCCGCACGCCGCAGCACAGAGCGCCGGTGCGAAACGACCAGACAGGTTGGCATCTCACCAACGTTACGACCAGCAAAAACGCGCTGCCAGAGCACACGTTCCGTGTCTACATCTAACGCACTCGATAAATCATCAAACAACAGCAGTTCAGCATCGCGCACAAACATCCGCGCAGCAGCAGTACGCTGTAATTGACCACCGGAAAGGCGCACACCACGTGGCCCGACAACTGTATCCAGTCCTGTTTCCATACCAGCAAGGTCTTTTTCAAAAACGGCCGTTTCGATTGCCCGATCAACATCGACACGCGTTTCTGGTAAACCCATCAAAATATTATTGCGCAGCGAATCGCTGAACAAACGCGGCACCTGCCCCGTATAAGCGACACGTGGCGGCACAAAAAAGGCTGCTGGATCGGTGACAATATTGTCATTCCAGATAATTTCCCCGGCTTGTGCAGGTAATACGCCCAGCAATACTTGCAGCAATGTTGATTTCCCAGAGCCAATGCGACCGGTCACAACCATAAATTTCCCACGAGAAAGCTGTAAATCGATATCTTGAATGCCACCGCTATCATCACCATTTGCTTGCGGAAATTGGAAGGTCAATCCGTAAACTTCTAACTGTTCAAACTTGTCCACATTCGTTTTCGCTTCAAAAGACAAATCAGGGATATCATGGCGCAGATAAATCGGATGATGCGCGACAACACTGCCCGCTTCGTCTGTCTGCATAATTTTATCCATGCGTCTGAGTGAAATGCCCACTTGATGGTAACGGGTAATTAAATTGCCTGTCGTACGCATGAAATGCGTAACCGGCCAAATGTAGGCTGTAAAAAGTGCAAAATCACCGACGGTGAATTCACCTACATACATGGCTTGAGCGGCAAAAATCAGCACCAAACCCACACCAATATCAACAGTACCACCACTGAGTGCATCCACAATTTGGGTCAATAAACGATCTTTAACCATTGCATCGCGGCGCTGATCATTGATTTGGCGAAAGCGTTGCACAATGCGTTCTTCAGCCTGAGCCACTTTGACCGCTTGTGTGGCATTAAACATATCTGCAATCATGCCTGTGACTTCGGCCGTTGCTTTGCGACTGGCTTGCCGATAACGTCGCGCACGTCCTCCTAAACGCTGTGCAATAAAAATCACAATGCCCAAAGGGATAAAGACAGCCAGGGTAATCAGCGTATTAATTTGCAGCATGATAAAGAGAGCGATTGCGGCCGTGACGCCAGTAGCCACGGCATCATCCCAAACGATCACCGAGGTGAGCGTTTCGTCGGCATCGTCACGCATTGTGCTGATTACTTTACCGGTGGACATACGGCGGTTTTCGTCTTCCAGCGGTAAGGCTTGTCCGGCCGGCATTTGTAGAATTCGCGCCAACATATTGCGAATAAGTAATGCCATGCCATGCTGCTGAAAATTCGTCGAGGCCATAACCGCAATATACAATGATAACAATGTCAAAAAAGTATAAACAAACTGCAAACCAATCGCCTGCAACACCGTAAAACTAACGCCTGCATCACCGGTCAGGCCATTAAAGTAGCCGCGCAAAATTAACCCGGTCACCGTCAGCATAGCAAAATGGATCGTTGCCCACGCGATATCCGTGAGGTAATAACGGGGTCGGAAGCGCATTAATTGGAGGAAATATTGATAGGTTTTCATGTTAATGCCTCCTCAAGCCCAATTTGTAGGAGTTGGTAAAAATGAGAGTCGGGATCATGCGCTAAAACGACACGTTTTCCATGTTCTAGAATTCGGCCGTTTCCCAAAACCATGATCTCATCGGCACGCTGTACCGTACTTAATCGATGTGCGATGATGATTGCGGTGCGGTCTGCCAACAATCTATCAATAGCATGTTCTAACAGTTGCTCTGTGGCCGGATCGAGGCGTGATGAAGCTTCATCGAGAATGACTAAGCCCGGGTTTTCTAGAAAAACACGGGTGAGCGCCAATAACTGCGCTTCGCCAGATGACAGGCTGGCATCTCCTTCTAGACGCGTGTCCAAACCACTCGGCAAGCTATCTAACCAGGGACGCAAACCCAGCACATCTAATCCATGTAGAATGGTTTCATCGTCGATACGGTCATCGAACAAGGTTAGATTATCGCGCACACTGGCATGAAATAACTGCACTTCCTGCGTTACCATCCCTATGCCGCGCCGGATAGCTGCTTGAGTGGTGGCGCGTAAATCTAGCCAGGTTCCGCTGCCATCACCAAAACGAATTGTTCCCTGGGTTGGGTCATAAAATCTGAAAAGCAAACGGGTGATCGTTGTCTTGCCAGAGCCAGTACGTCCTAACAGGCCCAACGTGTGACCCGGTTCTAGATTAAAGGTGATATTTTGCAAAACGGCCGTTTCGAGATCATCCGCGTAATAAAAGTCAACAGCATCAAATTCAACTGCCAATGGACCTGTGGGCAAAGGCATATCAACGCCATCCTCAATTTGTGGCTGCAAGGCGGTCAAAGTTGTGATGCGGTTCAAACTGGCAGCCGCACGTTGTAAATCCTGCACCTGCCGTTGGATAACCCACAAGGGACCACGAATGATATCGATGTAATAAAAAATAAGAAAAACGCCGCCAATTGTCATCACTGATCCACGGAATAAGGCCGCACCCCACACATAAGCAGCGATATAAGCCAATGACGGCATCAAAATGGGTAGTGACATGATCACAATGTTTAAACGCATCGTCTTTTGCATGCGCCGCCAGCGCGTGCGCAAAAGCTGATAGAGACGACGCATAATATAGGGAGCCGCCCCATTTGTTTGAATCTCCACTGTGCCGTTGAGCCACTCTTCAAGATAGCCAAATAAATCAGATTCAGTCTGGCGCACCGCCTGCCAGCGCGGCACAATGCGCTTATTGACTAGTTGCAGCGTTACCGTGCCAGCCACAGCCAACAAGGTAATCGTTGCCCCAACACGCCAATCAACCCACCAAAACAACAATAAAACGCCAAATACCAATAGGATATTGCTGCCTAATTGGATTAACAGTTGGGAGAAAAAGTTGGCCAATTGGTTCACATCCCCATCAACCCGTTCGATGAGTTCACCCGGTTTGTGGCTCTTGTGAAAGGTCATATCCAATTTGAGGCAGTGTAAAGCAAGATCGGCACGCAGTTCATTGGTTGCCTGCCAGGCTACAATTTCACTCAGGTAGGTACTGCTCACTTTGAGGATTTGGATGAAGACCGCGAGGAGTGTAAAGAATACGGCCGTTTGCACCAAAAATGACAAATCCTGTCCACTCTCGGCGGCATCCAAAAAGCGCCGCACCAGCAGCGGACTGACAAGCTGCAAAGCAATACTGCCCAATACTAAAACGACCAAGAGCAGTACCTTCACCCATTGTGGCCTTAAATATTGAGCCAGTAAACGGCCGTATTGTTTGTAACCAATTGAATCTGAATTTGACTGCATCATTAGTCTCTATTTCGTGTGTGCTCACTCTTATACCAAAACCGGTTTCGACAACGGCCGTTTCTCCACACCGTTTCCATTCCCATTTAAAACCGGTTGGTCGGCAAATTGGGTCAGATACAGGTCGAAATAGCGGCCGCGCAGTGCCAACAATTCTTGATGCGTGCCATATTCAAGGATACGGCCGTGATCAATCACCATAATGCGATCCGCATGCCGAATCGTAGACAAACGATGCGCGATCACAAAAGCCGTACGCCCTTCACGCAGCGTCACCATTGCTTGTTGAATACGCTGTTCTGTTTCGGTGTCCACACTGCTCGTAGCTTCATCCAGAATCAAAATGCGCGGATCAGCCAACAAAGCACGTGCAAAAGCCACAAGCTGGCGTTGTCCCACACTCAGTCGATTGCCACGTTCACCCACATCTGTCGCATACTTATCATCTAGCGTTTGCACAAACTCATCCAGATGCACCGCTTTAGCCACAACCTCTATTTCTTCATCTGTCGCATCCAATTTGCCGTAGCGAATGTTGTCAGCAATTGTACCCGAGAAAGCAAATCCATCTTGCAGTACCATCGCCATTTGACTGCGCAAACTGGCAACTTCCACATCACGCAAATCATGACCATCAATGCGTACCATGCCTTCAATAGGGTCATAAAAACGCATCAACAGATTGATAATCGACGTTTTGCCACTACCTGTATGCCCTACCAAAGCGATCGTTTCGCCCGGTGCGACGCGAAATTCAATATCATTCAATATCCATTCCTGATCAGAATCATATTTGAAAAACACTTTTTCAAATGCAACTCTGCCAATAATGTGCGGCATTGATTTTGCATTTGGTTTGTTCGTGATTTCCGGGGCTGTATCAATGAAAAAGAAGATACGTTCGGCTGAAGCCATCGCGCTCAAGGTCATGCCATATAAACGGCTCATGGCGCTCAATGGCTGCCAAAAACGCCACACATAATAAATGAATGCAATCACAAAACCGAGTGTTAAGGTTTCATTTAACACCATCGCACCACCAACAATAATCACCAGACTCGTGCCAACCACACCGATAAAATCGACGACTGGCCAAATCAATTCATCAGACTTGACTGCACTCATAAAAGCATTGTGTGAATCTTGAGTCAAGCCCTCGAATTTGTTGATGTTATGCTCCTCACGCACAAATGCTTGTGTCACCTGAATGCCATTCACAGATTCGTTGGTGTAAGTGTTAATGTTGGACACACTTTTGCGCACATTTTTCCAACTCGTCTCCAAGGATGTGCGCATGATGTACAGCAATATCGCTAGAAACGGCATAGTCACAAAAGCGACCAATGTCAACTGCCAGCTCATCCACAACATCACAATGATGATGCCGATCAGCGTGACACCTTCACCCACAAACGTAACCAGGCCGGTATTTAACAAACGCGCAATCGACTCAACATCACTGGTAATGCGCGACATGATACGGCCGACTGGGTGTTTATCATAAAAGCGCAGGCTCAATTTTTGGATATGCGTAAACAAATCCTCGCGCAAATCAAATAAGGTGCCCTGCCCGATGACCGCCGCCATTAAATTGGTCGTACGCCGACCAATCCAGGCAAACAGTTGTAAGACAGCCATCATGATTGCGATGTTACGCACTGCTTCCACGTTGCCAGGAACAATGCCGTCATCGACAATTTTGCCTAACAGATAGGGTTCAAACAGCGGCACGCCGGCTGCCAAGAGGATACCAACCCCGGTCAGAAAGCCGGCACGTTTGTAGCTGCGCAGATAGCCCAACATACGCACAAAATGTTCACGGTTAAACGGCCGTTGTTCGGCCTCTTCAAATTGTTCAAAAGGATTATTTTCAGACATTTTCTGTCCCTATCTCCTTTGCAAAGAAATTTTTCTTGCTTACGACACAAAAACCTGTCGCTTCTGCAGTTTTTTGCATCGCGTTGTTTCTACTGCTTGTGCCTAAACTGGCGGTCTGCATGCCGCGTGCGTGCAAGAGATACAATCCGTGCAGAATCAATGCGGTCGCCAGTCCTTGTCGCCGATAACGCGGATGGGTAGCAACGGGATCGGTATAACCAAGCTTGCGCCCACTGACTTCATTTTCGGCACTGCTGATGATGCAGTTGCAATAGGCTGCTAACTCGCCATTCGGTGCCTCAACGACCAAATCAAGTGCTGGATCATAATCAGGCGTGTGCATCATGGCCAGACGCTCATCGATGGTCATATTTTGGGTACCAAAAGCAGCCTGATGCATGGCAACCCAAGCCGGAACCTCGTCTTCACCCGCCAAAGACCGGATAGTAAAACCAACAGGTATTTGTGGCTTTGGGATTGGGTTCTGCAACGGCCGTTCCAGTGAAACTGATCCCCACGTTTGCTGTACAAATCCATTTTGCAGCAGTAAAGTGCTTTTGTCCGTATCATCTTCACGTACACTGGCAATTAGTTCATACCGTTTAGGGGGCAACGGCCGTAGACGCTCAACACCCCATGCAATCATCTCATTGCCAAACTCCGCGCCCTGTTCAGGCTCAATCTCCATAATCAGATAAGCCGATTGCTCATATTTATCCAAAATCGCAAAACCAATTAATTCATCTACTTCAGTTTCCCAAAGGACAGTATTGGCTTGGCGTGCGGCCGTTCCCATCATCTCCTGCAAATCGAGAATGCTAGGGAAATCGAGGATGTGGGACAACGGCCGTTTCTTCGTCAGCTCAATCATTTTTTCCAGATCAGCCTGGTTCGTATAAAGACGTTTTGTTATTTTCATTTATTTCTCAAACGTATTGCGTAGGAATTACATTGCTGCGCAATACGCAATATGCACTTAATCTATGCCGCCAACGGCCGTAACCCATATTCGCCACCAAAAGCAGCCACATATTGCTGCAATTCAGCGGCAAGCTCATCACTTTCACTGTATTGCAAATCGTAGATATGCGCGTATTCGCCGTTCAAGGCTAGCAGCTCCCCATGTGTGCCAACTTCAGCCACGCAACCATCTTTCAACACGATAATGCGATCCGCATGTTTTACTGTGCTCAACCGCTGCGCGATAATCACGCTTGTGCGACCAGCCATCACCTGCGTCAAAGCTTGTTGAATCTCATGCTCAGTGCGTGTATCAACCGCGCTGGTAGCTTCATCCAGGATAAAAATCGCCGGATCAACCAAAATCGCACGCGCCAACGAGAGGCGTTGTTTTTGTCCACCAGAGAGACGCACACCGCGTTCACCGATTTGAGTAGCATAGCCATCAGGCATATCCATGATGAATTCATCGGCTTGCGCCAATTTGGCGGCTGCAATCACTGCATCCAGCGTCACATCAGGATGACCATAAGCGATGTTTTCAGCAACGGTCGCTGAAAACAAAAATGCCTCTTGCGGTACAATGCCAATATGTTCGCGCAAGCTGCGTAGTTGAATATCACGTACATCGTGACCATCAACCCAAATAGTACCAGATGTTGCTTCTTGGAAACGGCCGATTAAGTTCACCAACGACGATTTGCCACTACCCGTGCCGCCCAAGACCGCCACGATTTCACCTTGTTTGATGTGTAAGTTCAACCCTTCAAGTACCAAACGTTCTGGTTCATCATCAAATGCAAAGCTCACATTTTCAAAGCGAATATCCCCTTGCATCCTGTCTAATGCGATGGCATCTGGCAGGTCGTCTATCTTGGGATCGGCATCCAAAATCTCGAAGAGCCGTGGAGCCGCCGCCAATGCCTGGCGCATCATGCTTATCAGCCAACCCATAAAGCGCATCGGCCAGATGATGCCCCACAAATACCATTGATAGGCAAAAAACAAACCAATATTGCCATTGCCATTAATGATGCGCATGCCGCCAAACCAGGCCAACAAGACAAACGAGATGCCCACCATCAAATCCATCAACGGAAACGTGTTCGCTTCCAGGCGTTGACGCTCCAAATTGCGTTGACGATTGGCTTCATTGCGCTGCATAAAACGCCGTGCCTCCAGCTTTTCACGCGCAAACGCTTTAACCACACGAATACCACTGATATTTTCTTGCAATACAGTGGTCAGCTTACCCATCTCTTCGCGCACTTTTTCCCAGGATGGACCAATGCGTTTATCGAATCCGTAAACGATGATCAGCATGACCAGCAAGGGTAAGTAAATCAGCAAGGTAAGCTGCCAATCCAGAAACAATAAGATCAAGCTCGTGCCCACAAAGGACATAATCGCCATCAACTGAATTAAGAAGCCCCACCCTAGATATTCCTGCACGGCTTCCACATCGCTGGAAACCCGTGACATAATTTGTCCCGTAGGCATACCGCGATAGAAACTGGCAGGCAGAAGTTGTAATTGGGCATACAGTTGGTCACGTACATCACGCACCACATTTTGCCCTACGCGCTGCTGCACCAACCACTGCACGTAGTTGTTCACAGAGCGCAAAGCTTGCACCCCAACCAGCAGCAATGCAAAAAAGATGATGCGGCTCATCATGCCAGATTCCAAACCCCTGCTGATTGTCCACCCAAATACCATGGGCACAAACAGGTCGAAACCAATCGTAATCACCGACAAAATGAAAGCGACAGTAAAGCGTTTTTTATATGGTTTTAGATAACTGAGTAAGCGCAAGAAATTTTTCATTTTCTTTAGCCTCCGGAAAAATTCGCCACGAAATACACGAATTGGACGAATTTTGGTGTTGGTTTTTTAAATGGTTTTGTTTTGGGTTAATAAAACGAAAAAAGGACATGGGGAATGCCCACGTCCTTTGATCAAGGTCTATTTTTTGCGCGTGACAAGCAACAAAAAAGCCGCAGGCATTTGGTGGTATGCGCTACGGCCGTTGCTTGCAATGTGTTATGTCAAGCTATCCGGCAGCAGGCGCACTCCGAGAATCGTCAGTGATTCCAAAGCTAGGGATACGGATGCGGATGAAGAAGTTATTCACTTGATCTGATTCTCCTTGGTTCAAAATAGTCGCAAATGTGCGCCGCGCATACCTTATCACAAACGCAGGGTGTTCGTCAAGGGCAATTTTTACACCATTGGAAAACGGTAGGGGCGAGGCGATTGCAAATGGTACTGTGAATTCACCGAGACGTTTGTCAACAATCGCCTCGCCCGCATTCGGTAAACAAACAGATATGTTTATTCTGACAATTTTTGATCGGCAAAATTGAGCAAAATAGCAATCGTGCGCATGGGATCAACAGGGACGCTGCCACCCATTTTCTTCTGTGTAAATCGAACATCCCTGTTCGATGCCCGAACAGGGATGTTCGGGCTACAGTTTTCATTCATTTGTTGGTGTGCGTAGTGCGGGGTGTCTCCTCCGGAACTGTTCCCGACTTGCATTATATTCATCCGTGGATTTCGGTTGTGGACTAAACATTGCCACATTCTACCCAAATCATTTACAATCATTAAATAATCGCCTTGTTCAAGCACAGGAATAACCGCTATGGATCAATTCACGTCTGCCTACCTCACCAGTTTAGCCACCACACTCAGTAAAAGCCTCCTGCCTGCCTTAACCAGTAGAATGCAAAAAGCATTGCGCGGCACTGCCCAAGACCAGGCGCTAGCACGTGCCTTGGCAGCAGGCATCATTGCCCTGCTGGCTGTGGCATCGGAAGCTGAACCAGACGAGATTGACCATTTGGACGGCATTTTTCGCCGCTTCTTTGCCGAACCCGACGTTACCCGCGAAATCGCCCAAATCCTGCGCGGTCATGGTTTGGATATGGACGAAATGCGAGAATTGTTTGCCGAGGCAGGCTACGACGAAGAAACACTGCCCAAACTGGATTTTGAAACCGGGATGAACGCCTTTCAAGCGGCCTT
>JAGRDI010000147.1:0-6888 GCA_020432765.1 Anaerolineales bacterium
AGTTTACGTGCTACAAAAATAAAAAACGATTGTATTTCTATGTTAAACGTCATAAAAATGAATCTTAAAATTCATCTTATTAGATTGTCAAATTGTCAAATCAATATGAATTTACTATGTTGATATTTGCAGCAAAATATACCACAGAATTGTCAATAGAGTAAGTGTTTTTGTGTATGCTATCATCACTAAACGAGGTTAAGATAAATAAACGAGATTGCAGTAAAAATTATGCATGAAACAAAAACGATTGTTGTGGTGGGGTTCTCGCAACGGCCGCTGCCAAGGCACATACTGCCGGCTTAGCTGTTGTCGAAAATGCACGCCTACTCGTTGAGCACAAATATGCAACTTCAGCGGCGCTTCTTCCGTAAAGAGACACAGCGATAAAACAATGAAGGGCTATTAACATTTGGAGGTCTATGATGAGTGATAATATTGATATCCTCAAAGATGAGGAAAAAGAAAAACTGAACACAATCAAAGTGGATGCAGTTGATGTCAATAACAGCAATGAAATACAACAATCTACCCATTCGCATTCAAAAAATTGGCTTGGCGGCGTCATTCTGATTGCCATTGGTGTGATCTTTTTATTTTCCAACATTTCTGGCTTTTATCTGAATAATTGGTGGGCATTGTTCATTCTCATCCCCGCAATAGGCAGTTTTGGTAAAGCGTGGAACGGCTATCGCGAAAACGGCCGTTTAGACGGCGAGGCACGTGGCGGTTTGATAGGCGGGCTCATTTTGACTCTTGTCGCTTCCGCTTTTCTCTTCAATCTAGACTGGGGCATGATTTGGCCACTCTTCCTGATCATAGGTGGCGTCGGTGCATTATTGGGTGGTTGGCTTAAATAATTAAGTTTTTTTATGCGATGCAGCAGTATGAAAATAGCCTAACTTGAATATTCACCTCCTGTCCATTTCCCAAACTGTGACATGAGCTTGAATCGTATTTTGTCCCAAAGCTTTGGCGACTGAAACGCGGTGATTACCGTCGGTCACGTAATATTGTGTGCCGATTTGAACTAATTCAACTGCGGGTAATTGTTTGCCAATGAACACGGCCGTTGCCACGCGTATCCAACGTTCTCTTGAATGCGTATTGATAGGTTTGTAATCAGCATCAAAATCTTTGCTACGGCCACAGCTGCCTTTGATTGCATTCAGATTTACCGCTTTGATCTCAACCTTGTGGGAAGCAACTTGACTAGCATCTGCATCGGCATTTAATGATTTTAATCCTGTTTTTTCACCGCCGAATAAACGCCGAACTGATTGTGTGAAACTCACTTGGCGGGCTTGTGCATAAAGCTGGGCGGCTTGTTGAGTGGCTTGTTGTTGAAAAGCTTGTTTTGCAGATAAATTGTTTGTGTAATAAGCAGTCATGGCTATTTCCTCGTGTTTTGTATGGGGCGTGTTTACTTACTGAGGATGATAGAGGCATGATGTGACACAAACGTGACACATGTTATTTATTTGGCGGGTTTTGGAGGAAGGCAGGCAGTTTTATAGGGGAGTTTTGTAGAAATCGCAGCGTAGTTCAAAAAAAAGCAGACGCTTGTAAAACGCCTGCTCTTGGGTAACACATGCTTTTTGGCACCACACTTTATGCATCACGTAACAAATGATTTAAAATCAGCCAATCAAGCTCCTCATAGTCGCGGGCGGCAAGCAAATCATTAACCCGTTTTTTATCCAAAGAACGCACAAGGCCAACCAACCGCAAAAATACGTCCAGGCTGTTGCGCAAATGTTTGGTTGCTAAATCAGCCGGCTGGGTGCGCAGTGCTTTCACATCCATACCTACAAAACCAATCTCAGCATATTTATTTTCTTCTAAAACACGCACTTGGTTAAACGCACCCCGCAAATTAACACTGCCAAAAGAACGATCCTGATCATATTTCAACCCGTTTTGATCATTCAAATGCACATTCCACAACTTGCCAAAAGCCAGCGCAAAGCCAATCTCGTCTGCCGGGTCTAATCCGGCCAGCACAGCATGTGCTGATTCCATCACCACCCCAACCCGACTAGGGTCTTGGGTTTGAGCACCCAAAGCCAACGCATGGCCTATCGTGGGGATATAGGCTAAATCTACAGGTTCGTTGGGCTTTGGTTCAATGGCTATACGAATATCCGGATCATAACTCAGCATCATATTAACAGCGGCAATAAGTCGCTCCATGGCTTGCGGTACATCTTTGGCTTCACGTAAATAAGTACCTTCCCGTGCCAGCCAGAGTACAATCAAATCACTATGCATTTCACGTGCAATATCAATACAAATCTTCGAACGATCCCATGCATACTGGCGTGCTGTTGCATCATTTGCTGTATAAGCCCCGTCGATGGTCAATGGGTGTTCCCATAGACGAGGGGCGACAAAATCGGTAGCCAATCCGGCAGCATTCAGCTTTTTGTGCATTTCTTGTGCAGCCCAACGAATTTGCTGTGGTGTCAACTCGGCCATATCCGGCACAACATCATCATCATGAAACTGCACGGCATCATAGCCTAAATTTTTATAGGCGCTGAGCTTGTCGGCAAATGTCCAGCCAGCACGCACGGGAGGGCCAAAGGGATCGGCACCTTCATGAATATTCCAAGGGCCAAATGAGAAACGATAACCATATTTTTCCATTTTATTCCTCACAAACAGGTTTACTGTCCTAAAAAACTTGTATCATTTACGCTTTGAATAATGGCACCGGCTTGATGTAAAGTGACTTCTGAAAGCGATGCATTCTGCAAGCGAAATTGCCAGAAGCGTTCAGCGGACAGACCCAATAATGTACATAATAAAAGTTGTAAAACACCGCCATGCGCCACAATAAGGATAGTTTTACCCGTATATTTCGCCTGGATAGCCCGCAAAACCGAGCGCACACGGCTGCTAAATTGGCTGACGGTTTCGCCACCCGGAGGCGCTATATACATCAAATCCCCTTCCCAGGTAGACAGCGCTTGTGGATCACTGGCTTGAATTTCGGCATAGGTCATACCTTCCCAGGCACCAAAATTGAGTTCGCGCAAACGGCCGTCTTCCACAATCTCAATATCCCGATCAGCCATCACAATTTCGGCCGTTTCACTGGCACGTCTCAAATCGCTGGCAACCACCACATCAATGGTCTCATTGGCCAGTTTTTTAGCGAGGGCGCTAGCCTGGCAGCGGCCGCTTGCATTCAAAGGAATATCCATCTGCCCCTGAAATCGATGATGGGCATTAAAATCTGTTTCGCCGTGGCGCACTAGCAATAAACGTGTTGTCATATTGAATTCCCATTTGCCGGTACTACACCCTCAGGTAAAACGAGCGGTGTGCCATACGCGGGATGAGCTGTGACTTGCACCGGTACTTTATAGACTGAACTAAGATTTTGACTGGTAAGCACTTCATAAGGTGTCCCAATGGTGTGAATTTTACCGGCTTGTAATAAAGCAACCTTATGGGCATAAAGACCAGCCAGATTGAGATCATGTAACACCAATAATACCGCCAAATTCTGTTCTTCGGCCAATTGGCGTACCAAATTCAACAAACCAGATTGATGCTGTAAATCAAGGTATGTTGTAGGTTCATCCAACAGCATAACCGGTGCATTTTGTACCAAAGCACGCGCTAAAAGAACACGCTGCTGTTCACCTCCAGATAATTCACTTACCTTGCGATTCGCAAATTTATGAATTTGTGTTTTCACCATAGCCCATTCAACCAATTCATAATCAGAAGGACCACTTTTGCCTAACCAACCGAGGTAAGGCGTGCGACCCAATAGGACAATCTGACGCACGGAAAACGCCGCCGGCAGTTGACGCGCTTGCGGTACAACCGCCAGATAGCGTGCCCGTTGTGCCGGGGACAAACTAGACAATGCCTGTCCAGCGATCGTTATCTGTCCACTTACTTTTGGAATGATACCACTAACTGCACGTATAAGGGTTGATTTGCCAGCACCATTAGGGCCAATCACCGCCGCAATTTCACCCGCTTGAATGTGAAGAGAAACAGTATCCAGAACAGGATTATCCCCATACGCAACTGACAATGATTGAATATCTAACATCATAAACTCCCTTACCAAAACACCTGCGATTTTGCCCGGCGCAATATCCACAGGAAAAAAGGCACGCCAAATAATGCTGTGACGATACCGACAGGCAATGTTTGTGGGGCAACCAACACCCGTGCGATTAAATCTGCCAGAAGCAAAGCGGTCGCCCCCCCTAAAATAGAAAGTGGAATCAAATGTTTGTAATCAGGTCCCCATAATATACGCACCAGGTGCGGTACGATGAGGCCAATAAAGCCAATAACGCCAGAAAAGGCAACGGCCGCTGCGGTTGTCAATGAAGCAGTCAAAATAATAATTAACTTGGCACGCTCAACTGGAATTCCCAACTGTTGGGCCTGGTCATCGCCAAATTGCAATACGTTGAGAATATGTCCAGAAAACAACAAAATACCGCAGCCAATCAGGATATAAGGCAGCACAGCTATAACTGGCGCCCACCCACTTAGAACAGAGCCGCCCAGCAGCCAGCCTAACGCACGCCGTATCTCAGCAGTAGACCGCAGCATCAACAAAGAAGTTAATGCCGTCGCAAATGAGCTCACTGCCACACCGGCCAAAATCAAGGTTGTTGTCGGCACAGTTTTATTGGTACGTGCCAGATTATAGACGACAAACACGGTGATAACAGCACCCAAAAACGCCGCGATAGGAATCACAAACAAGCTCGACATGGTGTCAGGCCAGTTACGCGACATGGCGATCACCGCCCCCAGCCCAGCACCGGCAGCGACGCCAATCAGATAGGGATCGGCCAGCGGGTTGCGAAAAACGCCTTGATACGCAGCCCCGCTGGCGGCCAAAGCAGCACCGGTCAAAGCGACCAAAATGGTATGCGGCAAGCGCACTTTGTAGATGATGGTGGTAAAGGTTTCGGGCCAATCAGATGCAAGCGTAATGACTGGCAGTTGATCAACCAATATACGGGTAATGGTAAACGGATGAATAAAAACAGACCCTATCGTCACACTCAAGATAAGCGCCATGAGCAGCAGCACGATGTTGATGAGATAGGGTTTAGGGTCTGTTTTGGTCATTAGATTTTTATTACGTGTTGCCTGTTTCGTACTGCGTATCATTCAAACTTCGTAACTAGACAGGTCATTCCTGCGGAGGCAGGAATCCATGCATCTGGATACCCGCCTTCGCGGGTATGACGGTCGAGAGACACCTGAATAGTTACCAAACTTCTATGCAATACGAAATACGCAACAATTCGTTTACTCAAAAAGTTCTGGGTGTAATTGTTGGGCGAAGGCTTCCAAGCCGTCTACCAACCGTGGGCCAGGTCGTGTGACGAGATTATCATCAAATGTAAAGACGTTTTCGTTCTGCACGGCCGTTAACCCTTGCCAACTCGAACGCGCCGCCACATCTTCTGGTGTGACACCGCCCCAAGTGTAATCACCCAGCAGGATAATGTCTGGGTCTTGAGTAATCAATTCTTCAATACTGATTTGTGCCCAGTCACCTTCCAATACGCTGCCAACATTGTTACCGCCGGCCATTTGGATCAATGTATCTGTGAAAGTGCCGGGACCACTCGTCCAGGGTGCATCCGGTTCTGTGCTGTCGATTTCATAAAAGACAAGTGGGGTTACGGTGGCATTGGCGACAGTTTCGGTAACGGCCGTTACGCGTGCTTCAAGCGTAGAAATCAATAACTCCGTTTCTTCCTCATGTCCGGTCAATTGGGCAGCAATGCGCAAATTTTCGTACATACTTGCGATATCAGTAGGATTGGCTAATGCGTAGACGGTCAGGCCGATGTCGGTTAGCGTTTGTACTTGTTCAGGCGGTGTAATGTCAGCTACAAAAACCAGGTCTGGCTCCAACGCCACAATCGTTTCCATATCCAATTCGCCAAAACCACCGCCGATGTCAGGAACATCTACTGCCTCAGGCGGGAAATCGGAAAATGCATCACGGCCAACAACCTGCGCACCGGCACCGACTGCAAACAAGATTTCTGTATTTGAGGGGGCCAGTGAAATGACTTTTCGAGCAGGGCCGACCAATACGATTTCATTGCCGAGGCCATCTGTTAACATGATCGTTTCAACGGCTACTTCATCCGCAACCGGGACTTCTGTGGCTGGTATGGTTGTTGGTTCAGGAACTTGGGTTGGGTCCGGCAAAGGTGTGGCAGCAGGTGCATCGGTTGGTTCTGCTGCAAGGTCGCTGGGAACGGCCGTTGCCTCGGCAATTTCGGCCGTAGATGGCGAACAAGCATTTAGCGCAAAAACGGCAGCTAAAGCCAAGACAAGTAAAATTATTAGTTTGTTTCTTTTCACTGTAAAAACTCCTAGAAGTTAAATTTTCAAGATTGGTACAACGAATCGTAAGCAAGTCGAAGTATTCGCTGGTGCCTCTAATAACAAAAACCCCCAGCCTTGTTAATGACGGGGGGTGGTATTGAAGTTTTATGTACTGCTTCAAATTGACTCAATATTCTGATTGTGTTTGTATTGAGTCTATGTTCCCACCTCCTTTCCGCGAAGATCGTGGCAACTCATCACAAGGCAAGCGACCTGGCTTTCTACCTGTTTAAGGCAGACTACAGTTGCGCGACAGCACCGGACTCCATTTAAATGTTACCGGTTTCGCCTTTAAGCCTTCCCATCCGGGGGATAGGCACCTTGATCAAAGAATTTAGATTTTGAAATGTACACACATTGCCATGTGTTACTTTTGTACCATAACTATATATGCTTTCGCCACATAAGCAAAGTAACTTTTCTCCAATCTCACGGTTTTTCAGCAAATCCCGCACTGTAGCCGCGAAATCCCTTTCGCGTTCTAGAGTG
>JAGRDI010000147.1:6917-13553 GCA_020432765.1 Anaerolineales bacterium
GGAAATCACGGCTACAAAGTAAACCGTGTCTCCAATCTGCTTGTTTCCCTCAATTAATTATTGCCATTTCTATATAAATATATACAATTCTATAGTTTTGTTATATTTTTCACAAACTATTGTGGATTGACAGGGAGTATGAAAGTGAGTTTTTTTGGAACAGAATCATATCAACATGGCCTGCCGTCTCCCATCGGCATATTGTTGACCAATGTAGGTACACCAGCAGCCCCCACCGTCAAGGCAGTGCGCCCCTACCTGGCAGAATTCCTGAGTGACAAGCGAATTATTGAAATGCCGGGCTGGCAGTGGCAGCCAGTTTTGCACGGGGTTTTATTGAATACCCGCCCACGCAAATCAGCACAACTTTATCAGCGGGTTTGGACAGAAGCCGGATCGCCGCTGCTGCTTATGCTAGAGCGTCAGGCAAAGGCTTTGCAAGCATATTTTGATAAAACAGCCCCCATACCCATAAAGGTCAGTTATGGCATGAGGTATGGTCAACCATCTATTAGCAATACACTACGCGAATTGCACATGGCTCATGTGCGCCGTTTGCTGGTGCTGCCGTTGTTTCCCCAATATTCGGCAACGACAACGGCAACCTCACTTGATGCTGTTTTTGCAGAATTACAAACATGGCGCTGGCTGCCAGAACTACGCACCATCAATCATTACCATGATCATCCCGGCTATATTCAAGCCATCGCAAACAGCATTCGTGAACAATGGGCAAAAACGGGTCAGCCGCAGCGCTTGTTATTTTCTTTTCATGGCATTCCAAAAAGCTATTTTCTGGCCGGTGATCCTTACTTCTGTGAATGTCAAGAATCTGCCAGGCTGATTGCAGAGGAACTTGAGTTACCAGACGATATGTGGTTTGTCTCATTTCAATCACGCTTAGGAAGGCAGGAATGGCTACGGCCGTATACCGACGAAACCTTAAAAGCATGGGGAAGTGAAGGTTTACAACATGTTGATGCTGTTTGCCCTGGCTTCTCGGCCGACTGCCTGGAAACCAGCGACGAAGTAGGTCATGAGGGTAAACTCAGCTTTCAAGAAGCCGGCGGTGGGCAGTTTAACTACATTCCAGCCCTCAATGACCGAGCTGATCATATACAAGCCCTGGCCAATATCATCAACGATAATTTGCAAGGCTGGCTAACCCCTCCACAAACCAACCCACAGCTTTTAGCACGTGTGCAAATACAGCGGCAGAAATTTGAAAACATCCCCCCAAAAAAGGTAACAACATGAGTAAAAATCCACATATTGTCATTATTGGCGGGGGAATCACCGGTCTTAGCGCAGCCTGGGAAATTCAACAATCGGCTGGTAAATCAATAGATGTCACATTGTTAGAAAGCAACGGCCGTTGGGGTGGCAAAATATTAACCCAAACCATGCCCAGCCCAGAAGGTGGCAAGTTCATCATTGATGCCGGGCCAGAGTCCTTCGTCACACGCAAACGCGAAATTTGGGACTTAACCTGTGAGTTAGGATTAGAAGACCAGATCATTGACCCCGGTGGCGAGGCACGTGGCACCTATGTGCTGGACAACGGTAAGCCAATCGCCCTCCCGCTTAGTCCTGGCGCATTCATCTCCACACCGCTGCTCACTACACGCGGCAAACTGCGCATGGCAGCCGAACCGTTCATAGCACGCAAAAGCGACCAAGCTGACGAATCATTAGCCGATTTTGTAACCCGTCGGTTGGGGCGTGAAGCGTTAGATAAATTTATCGGTCCCGTTCTGGGTGGTATTTACAACACCAATCCAGACAAACAGAGCATTTTGGTCACAGCCCCCGTCATGCGCCAAATGGAGAAGGAACATCGCAGTTTAGCCATCGCCAGTGCCATGCGGATGTTCAACCGTTCAGGAAAAAAGACAGACCCAAATCCGCCGCCATCTCGCTTTATCGGTTTTGAACAGGGTGCCGAGGAACTAGTAGATACTTTGGTCAATCAACTGGATGCCGACTGTCGTCTCAATGCAGAGGTCGCCCACATCAAAAAAACGGCCGTTTCCTTTGTGATCACTTTAAGGGATGGTCAACAACTCGACGCAGACGTAGTTATCTGTGCTACACCAGCCAATGCAGCCGTCGAAATGTTAAAAGAAGCAGCCCCAGAAGCAGCAGCCCTCATGGCACAAATAGAACACAGCCACATCGGCACAATCTCGCTGGCTTACCATGCAGATGACATACAACTCGCTGAACCCATACGCGGTTTGATGATTCCGCGCCGGGAAAAACGTCGTATAGATGCAGTTGTATGGACATCAGCCAAAATTCCCGCACGCACACCACCTGGCTACACATTGCTGCGCGTTTTCTTTGGCGGTGGTGACCCCACAACGGCAACAATAGAAGAAGCCGAACTCGTCACAGCAGTCAGAAGTGAACTGCGTGAATTGCTGGGCATAACGGCCGAACCAATTGGATACAGGCTGGCACGGTGGCCAAACAGTTATCCACAAGCGGGTGTTGGTCATTTATCCTTGGTAGCTGCGATTGAGGCAGCACTGCCAGCCGGACTATTTGTAACCGGATCATCTTATCGAGGATTGGCGGTGCCTGATTGTGTACGTCAGGGACGTGAGGCGGCACGTCAAGCAAGTCTTGCATTAACAACCATAAACACAAAACCCATTTTATAAACATATGATAGAGTTTACAGATTTGTCTAATCTTCTGGAGTCTAGACTTGTCAAGTTTCTACCACGAGTGGAAAGTGAGCAAATTGGTCATAAAACCTGACAAGTCTCCTCTGGTAAAATAAAAAACACCAGTGTCCAGTAATCTTTATGAAAATGCATAAAGATTAGACAAATCTCGTCAAAGAGAAGAAGGATGAAAAAGTTAGTTATATATTTAAATTATGTTCGTTTAGCATTCTTTCCGCTGAGCTACGGCATTGTCGGGGCTTTAATGGGCAGCACACTGAATCGTGTGATGATCGCTGATATTGGATTCCGGGCCGCATGGGTTGGACTTTTTTTTGCCGTACCTGATCTAGTTGCCCCAATACGTGTTTGGCTGGGCTATCGTTCGGATGGATTTCCAATATTGGGTCGCCGCCGTGAACCATATATCATCTTGGGTGTGATTGTAACCAGTTTGAGCGTGGTTTTAGTCACACGACTGGCGACAATTGGGGAAGTAACCAATGGACTGCTGATCCTGACAATTTTGTTGGCGTTTGTTGTATTTGGGATCGGCCGTAACCTGGCCCACAATTCGTGGCAGGCGCTTTTAGCCGATAAATTCCATGGTGACAGCCGGCCACGCGCCGTGACAGCCTTTGAAGTACTCACTGTCGTGGGCCTCATTTTGGGTGCCGGTGTGATCGGGCAAATGCTAGGCGAATACGATGCAGCACAACTGTTAAGCGTTGCTGTGGGGCTTGCGACCATCACTTTTCTGATGACTTTATTGGCTGTTATTCTACAGGAACCACGTACACCCACCACCGAGATAGCAACCGAACAAGCGCGTGCCATGCCCTTTTCCAAAGTGTTCAAAGAGATCGTATGGGCAGACAAGCAAGTGCGTTTGTTTTTTATACTCATTATGTTCGCTTTTGTGGGCACATTGGCACAAGATGTATTTCTAGAGCCATATGGCGGCCTGGTTTTGGGCATGGATGTCGGTGCAACGACTCAGTTAACTGTGTTCTGGGGTCTGGGGCTGATTATAGGTATGCTGCTATCCGGCATCATCTTGATTAAATGGTTAGGGTATATGCGGGTTTTGCGAATTGGTTTAATCGCCAATATGCTCGTGTTTATCGGCATTATTGTTTCTGGTTTGGGTGACAACACGGCACTTTTCCGTTCTTTGGTATTAGTAATGGGGTTTAGCACTGGTCTTGCGGGAGCCGGCATGTTGACAATTATCATCAATTTCACCTCCTATTTGCGCGCCGGGCTTTTATTGGGTGTTTGGGGCGTCGCCAATCAATTGGGACGTGCATTGGGCAGCTTGATGGGTGGTGGTGTCGTCGATATTATGCAAGGGGTGACTGACGGCGATGCTTTCCTTTCCTATGCGACCGTTTTCGCCCTCGAAGTCGTTATGTTGTTGGTTGCCTTTGTGCTTTCGTACCGCCTAAATTTGCAGGAAACAAAAGCGCAGAACGAAGAGCGGCAGGTTTTGGAACGAGTGGCTGCATAATCACGACGCCAAGCAAATTTCTTTTTCCATCTGCGCAATCTGGGTAATCCTTGATATTTTTTAAGTTTGATCCAATTGGCACAGTCGCTTAAAATCAGCGCATAAAAACTGTAGTCCGATTTTCCAAATCGGGTTATGTACCCAGGAGAATGAATATGAGCAAGTTAGGGGACAAAAATGTCTTGATTACGGGGGCGGCGAGTGGAATCGGCCGTTTAATGGCACATAAAATCTCAGCCCACGGTGCCCATATCATTGCCTGGGACATCAATGCCGCCGGCTTGGAGGCTTTGCGCAGCGAATTGGAAGCCAAGGATCGCAAAATATCAACCTATGTCTGTAATATTGCTGAACGTGAGACGATTTATGCCACAGCCCAACAAGTACTGGACAGCCATCAAGTCGTAGATGTACTAATTAACAACGCAGGCATTGTGCAGGGTAAATCCATTCTAGAAGCATCCGATGAGGCTATCATACGTACATTTGATGTCAACACGCTCTCGCTATTCTGGATGACACGCGCCTTCATGCCTGCGATGATTACCAAAGGCAGTGGTCATATCGTCACAGTCGCTTCGGCGGGCGGCATCGTAGGCACGGCTAAACTGACTGATTATTGTGCCAGCAAATTTGGCGCAGTTGGTTTTGATGAATCGCTGCGGCTGGAAATGCAGCGTCAAAAGCTAAATATTAAAACCACTGTCGTCTGTCCATTTTATATTGATACAGGCATGTTTGCAGGGGTCAAATCGCGCTTTGGCTGGTTTTTGCCGATTCTGAAACCGGAAAATGTGGCTGACAAAGTCGTGAAAGCAATTCAAAGGAATGACCAACGTGCGATTTTGCCCTGGACGGTGAAGCTGATTTATCCACTGCGGCTGCTGCCGGTAGGTTTGGCAGACGGCATTATGGGCATTATCGGCATCAATCGTACAATGGATGATTTTACAGGACGGCAAGGGAATCACTAAGGATTCGTTTACAAATAAATTTTGATAAAAAACGAATCCGCAAAGGTTTGTCCGTTTACCAAAGTCCAAAGTTAAAAACGGGCAAACCCTAAGTGAGCGGTTCATTTAGACGAAAGACGGAAAACAAAAGACAGGTCAATCGGTCATTTGTCCTTCGTCCTCTGTCAAAATGATAAATTAATAACGAAGGTTTACCAGGAGTGATCAGTATCCATTTGTGCATGGCGGCGAGCGAGTTCAAGCTCAAGACTTTCACGGCCTTTTTGCATAGCCCAATGGTGATTGGCGGCAAAGAGCGGCTTCAATAAAAAAGACAGGTGTTTTAACAACGGTTTATCTGCACGAATCTGCCAATCATAGGTGATGTCAACCCATTCTCTATCCTGCACAAAGGTCCAAATACCACGTCCGGTAAAATCCCCCCATGCCTCCAATGAGAATCCATATGGCTGTCTGTTTTCTGTAACCCGGAACTGCCAGCGCAAAGTATAGGGCAGCCAGCCTTTGGTATGCAGACTGATCACTTTGCCGATGCCATTTTCATCGCCTGCTTCCAATTCTTGCACATCCAGATAAACAGATGGCCACCAACGCACCAGGTCAGGTGCATCGCCGAGAATGTCGCTGATCTCCTGACAGGTGCTTTGTACGCGCCAATAGGTGATGAATTGATATTGATTACTTTTGTTCATGCTGTAATCTCCTAAAAATACAATGGCTTGCATACCAACCAATATGTCACTGTAAGATTCATGTTTTTAAGCAGCGGCCGGGTGTGAAGTGGCTGCGGCCGTATCCGTACCGCGCCACAATCCCAAACCAATCCATGTCAGGCCAATCGCTGCCGGCGTATAAATCAAGACATTCAATACTAAATCGCTGTGCGGTACAAAACCGGGTGCAACGGCCGTTGCCCACGCTGCATAAACAAACAAAACGATTGCCTGTCGCGGAAACATCTGTTTACGCCAAAAAACAACACCCAACAATGAATAACCGAAAATAACAAACGGCAATGCCCCCATAATCAAGACAAAGTTGGCTGTGAAGATTTCGCTGCTCTGATCAAAATGACCATGTTCGGTCAAAATCAATGCGGGCTGCACGCGCACAATCGCAGGCCAGATAAAAGTATCAGCAGCACTCACGCCAATTGCCAACAGGCTGCTAAAGAACGCCAAAAGAAAGCCGGTAAATGCCAACCAGCCAGTTTTTGCTTCGACCAAACGACTGTATATACCAACTAAACCGACTGGCAAAAGCAGCGTTCCCAAAAGTCCGAGATAATGCTCATATTGATAAACCGCCGGATCAGTAGGTACATCTGGATGCAAAATCCAGAATAGGGCAATCAAGATGCCGGATGCTGCCAGACAGGTGGCAGCCATTTTGCGAAACATGTTATCAAAGTTCATTTTGTGTTTTACCTAATCGCCAACTGCCGGTTGCAAGGTTTTTGTGGCCTGCAAACGGCCGTTAT
>JAGRDI010000010.1:0-5627 GCA_020432765.1 Anaerolineales bacterium
CAAATTTATAATTTATTTGGGTAATAGGTCAAGGCCACATCACCACCCGGCGCGGACGGAGCCTGCAATGAGTGTGTCGCAGTGAGACACAGCCCTGAGCTATTGTCCTCGGTTGACATGGCCTTGGCGGGTGCTACAATCTAATTGGAGGCTATAAAGGATGACCTTAAAAGAACAAATCACCGATGATATGAAAGCGGCAATGCGTGCTGGTGACAATGAAACACGCGATGCGCTGCGCATGTTGTTGGCCGCAATTAAACAAGTTGAAATAGATACGCAGCAAGACATGCTGCAAGAGGCCGATGTACTGGCCATCGTGAATAAACAGGCGAAACAGCGCCGCGAAAGCATCGCTGAATATGAAAAAGCCGGACGCACCGATTTGGCGGCTGTCGAAATAGCCGAACTGACGATCATTGAACGCTACTTACCTCAGCAAATGAGCCGTGAGGAAATTCGCGCCCTGGTCACAAAAGTTATTACCACAGTGGGGGCCAGTGGGCCAAAAGATAAAGGCAAGGTCATGGGACCTTTGATGCCGCAAGTCAAGGGCAAAGCAGACGGCCGTCTCGTGAATGAAATCGTCACTGAGTTATTGACAGAGTAGTGCTGATCAAATATTGACAGACGTAGAACATAAATAAATGCACTCGTTACCTGGTTCAACTTCACCTCAACGTCTGCGTAAATCAATTCATGATTTACGTTTGCCTTTGTTTGCTGTCTTTTTGACCCTCAGCTTAACATTGATTCTTTCGATTGATTTGCTGAGAGCGGAACAAGTTGATGTAGTCGTAGGCCAGCCGGCCCAAGAAGATATCTTTGCACCTGAAACATATACTTTTATCAGTAAGATACAAACGACACAGGCTCGCAATATCGCCAGTAATAATGTTCCCGATGTCTATACACCATTGGATATAAGCATTGGTCGAGCACAATTGGCCCAGGTTGATGCGATTTTTAATTTCATTGATACAGTTCGCGCGGACTCACAGGCAAATCTTGATCAAAAAATAACCTATATCCAATCGATTGAAGGGCTGACAGTTGCAGAGACAGTGGCTTATGATCTCGTCACGATGAACCAGGATGATTATGCTGGTGCACGTGCAGAGATCATGCGTATTGTTGATGATTTAATGCGTGAAGATATCCGTGAGTCACAGTTGGATGAATTTCAACGGCTGTCGCGACGTTCGGCAAGTTTAGGCTTGACATCGGCGCAAAGTAGTGTTGTTACCAATATTGTCGGACAATTTATTGTCCCCACAGTATTTTTTGATGAAGAAGCAACTTTAGAAAACCGTGAAGCGGCTGGAGCTGCTGTTGAACCGGTACCCCGCAGTGTGGCTAAAGATCAACGTATTGTGCGTGCTGGTGAGATTATATCGGAAGCAGATTACGAGTTAATGGTGGAGCTTGGGCTGCTGCGGCAGGCGACTGGCTGGTACTATGTAGCCAGTAATTTCCTGATTGCGATTGTGTTTGTGGTCTTAATCGTTTTATATTGGCAGCTCTATCGTGATCCATTAGAGGACAACGGCCGTTATTTAATTCTCCTGGCTGGTTTAATCTTATTTTATGCACTGACTGCCAAAATGTTGACCACCTCATCTATCTCAACATTAAAGCTGCTGTTCCCAATCGCTTCATTGGCAATGTTGATCGCGGTTATATTTGATGTACGCTTTTCAATTTTAATCACTATCACGATCGCCGGAATTTTTGCTTTTTCGGCACACTCATCGCTTGAGATGGGGATTTATGCCACTGTTGGTGGACTTTTAGCCAGCCTGACCCTGCGGGATGCACAGCGCCTGGTAGCCTATTTCCAGGCGGGCCTCATTGCTGCTGTTGGTCAGATAGCTGTTTTGGCGATTTTTGCACTTACCGCGCAGTTAGAGTTAATTGGTTTTTTGCAAAGCAGCCTGTATGCACTGGGCAACGGCGTTTTATCGGCGGCTTTAACCCTGGCGGGCTTTTATATTTTAGGGGGATTATTTGGCATTATCACATCGCTGCAATTGCAAGACCTGTCACGATTGGACCATCCGCTGCTGCAAGAACTGCTGCGGCGTGCTCCAGGCACCTACCATCACAGCATTATGGTTGCAAACCTGGCTGAACAGGCTGCCGAACGGGTGAAAGCCAATAGTACATTGGTGCGTGTTGGCGCTTTTTATCATGACATCGGCAAAATGAACCGTCCTGCATTCTTCACCGAAAATCAGGAAGGACTGAATCCGCACGATTCGCTTGATGCTTATACAAGTGCGCGTATCATCGTTGCCCATGTGCCAGATGGCGTCGAATTGGCCAAGCGTTACCGTTTGCCCGACCGCATTCGCGATTTTATCGCTGAACATCATGGCACACGGCTGGTTAAAGGATTTTATTTTAAGGCGCAAGAAGAAGCGGATGAGGAGGCGGATCAGGTTAATCCTGATCAATTCCGTTACCCTGGTCCACGCCCGCGTTCGCGTGAAACTGGCATTGTGATGTTGGCGGATGCAGTCGAAGCGACTTCGAGTGCGATACGGCCGAATAATCCCGCCGCGATCGAGAAATTAGTGAACTCTCTGGTCAATGAAGACGTCCGTGAAGGCCAGTTGAATAATTCGGGTTTGTCGATGGGTGATGTTGAAAAAATTCGCCTCTCTTTTATTGAAACGCTCAAAGGTCGTTTTCATGTACGTGTGAAATACCCCGGTAATGAGGCACTGGAGGAAGGCTCGAAAGCGGGTAAAGCGCTGCCGGCCCCTGATACAGTTCTGGATGTCACCGCTTCTTTACCCTTAAATCCCGCACAGGCAAAACCCTCTTTGCCGCGTACACGCGATTTGTCATGATCTTCACGGTTGATATTGTTGATGAGTTTGGCGTGGCTGATGGCGTTGCGAATTTGTTAGAAACGGCCGTTGTCACAACCCTACGCCAGCAAAAAATGCAATCGGCGTTGAGTTTGACACTGCTGCTTACGGACAATGAAACGATCCAACAACTCAACCGTGATTATCGCGGTCAAGATAAACCGACTGATGTGTTAAGCTTCCCTTCTGGCGCTGGGTGGCCTGAGATTGAAGCGTTGGGGGTTTACCTGGGTGACATCGCTGTTGCTGTTCCCGTAGCGGAAAACCAGGCTCAGATTTCTGGGCATGCGCTAAACGCAGAATTGCAGTTGTTGGCAGTGCATGGTACCTTGCATTTGCTGGGCCATGACCATTTAGAGGCTGACGATAAAGCAGACATGTGGGCAGCGCAAACGGCCGTTTTGCAGACATTGGGACTGGAGAATATTACCCCGACAGAAACGTAAAAATTGACAATTGGCAAATAATTGATGATGGTGGAAAAAGAGCTGTACAGTCGTATCAAAAGCTTCAAATATGCCTTCGAAGGCTGGTGGTATGTATTACGCAGCCAGCACAATGCCTGGATTCACGCTGTTATTAGTATTGCAGTTGTGCTTGTGGGATTGTGGGTCAAGCTGCCGCTGCGGGAGTGGGCACTCATTATTTTAGCAATGATGGCGGTTTGGATGGCGGAATTTATGAACACAGCCATTGAAGCGGTTGTTGATTTAGCTGCGCCCAAGCCGCATCCGCTGGCTAAAATTGCTAAAGATGTCGCGGCTGCGGCCGTTTTGGTCGGCGCTTGTGGGGCTGCATTAATTGGTTTGTTAATCTTAGGCCCTCCCCTCTGGCAAAAACTATTCAATTGACAATTTCCGCTGCTCATTTGTCAATGGTCAACTAATTAGAATATGCAGTCTCTTTTTTGCGATGATAGGTGAGTGCTAACTCAATACAATCGCACGGTGGCGCAACTGCTAAACACAGGTCAACACAAACTTATTTCCAATTAGTGGTTATTCTTTAGGTAATTCATCCGCTGGAATATCTTTAAGCATTTTATTTTGTTGGTCGCGTGCAGATACAATCGGGTTTTCGATGCCCCAATCGATGTTAAAAGTTGGATCATTCCAGGCGACGCCATTTTCGTCACGGCCGCCATCGTAGTAATTGTCAACGACATAGGTCAGGGTGGCGTCGCTGAGTGTGGCGAAACCGTGTGCGACACCAATGGGAATGAAGAGCCCTAAATTATTGTCAGCACCCATGTCTACTGTTTGGGCAGCGAGATAGGTGGGAGAAAACGGCCGTATATCTACCATGGCCGCCCGGATTTTGCCGGCAACCACATACCAGTAATCAATCTGTTTGTGATGGTAATGCAGTCCGCGCACAACCCCCTTTGCTGAGTCGGAACGATTACATTGCAGACGTACCCAACTGCGCTGCGGAAACCATTCCTTGCGGAATGATTCCATAAAACGGCCGCGTGTGTCCCCAAAAGCTTGCAGATGCACGATTTGTACACCTTGAATAAGTGTTGAATTTTCGATAATTGGCATAAATTTTGTCTTGAAAACCAAGCTCCTAAGGGTTTGGTATCTTGTTAGAAGGCATCAGTGGCATAAAACCCGTGGAGCCCTTATTATTTTTTGAAAAAATTGCTGATAAAAAACCACAGATTTGCGGGTCGTTCTGCCAGGCGGCGTACAAAGTATGGATACCAGGCCTGGCCATAAGGTGTGTAAATGCGTACGCGATACCCCTCAGCCACAAGTGTTTCCTGGATTTCGCGCCGCACACCATATAACATCTGGAATTCAAACGCATCTAAAGGCACACTATTTGTGTTGACATAATCCTTTGTGGCCGCGATCATGGCCTCGTCATGCGTGGCAATGCCCACATAAACATGCTTGTCACGTGCTTTTTCAGATAACAGCATCCGCATTAACTTGACATAATTTTCGTCAGTCTGCTCTTTTTGCGCAAATGCAACTTCGGGTGGTTCCATATAAGCGCCTTTACATAAGCGTATCCAGGCTCCTTCGTCAATCAGTTGGTTTACATCTGCTTCGGTACGATACAGGTATGCTTGCAGCACGACCCCAACATTTTTCATACCGTAGCGATCACGCAGTGTTCGGTAGATTTCGAGCGTCACATCGACAACACTGCTTTCTTCCATATCAATGCGGATTTTATTATTGTACTGCTGGGCGCGTTCTAATAATAAATAAACATTGTCAAAGGCGAGGTTTTCGTCAAGTTTTAGACCCAATTGACTTAGCTTGACACTGACATTGGCGTTTAAGTCTTCGGCATAAATTGCGTCCAAAAGATGCAGAATTTCATCACGTGCATCAATCGCTTCATCTGTGCTGGTGACGCTTTCACCAAGGTAATCCATCGTGACCAACATGCCTCTTGCGTTTAATTCGCGGGCTGCTGCCAGTGATTCAGCGCGACTTTCGCCGGCAACGAAGCGGCGTGCTACGGGTTGGGCTATGGGTAAGCTGCTGACTAAATTACGTGCCCAGGTGGCGGTCGATAGATATAGCAAAGTCTTGCGCAGCCATGTTTCGCCAAACAGGTAAAGGAGTACACTACTGAGCAGTAAAAAGAAGAAAAGGACAAACGGTGTGATCGATTTTGATTTGTGGGATGTTTCCATGAGATTTTTCCTTGTTTCCTCGTTTCCAAGGGTCTGCGAACAAATTGTCAACATTTGGATTCGCGCCTGTGCGAAAATGATATGACGAACTTATT
>JAGRDI010000010.1:5734-10336 GCA_020432765.1 Anaerolineales bacterium
TCAAGTTTTTTAATAAATTCGTTTACAATCCGCTCGTGGTAGAAATTTGACAAATCTGAAATTCGCCAGACTCCAGTAATAATGTTCAATTCGCCTTTTTATGCGTCGTTGCATATCATTACCGAGTAAGTATAAAGGATATATGTTATGGATAATTTGCACAAACATGTATACACGCATGTGTATGAAAACGTGAATGGTGTGACGCTGCATGTGGTACAGGCAGGGCCTGAGGATGGCCCTTTGTTGATTTTTTTGCATGGGTTCCCTGAATATTGGCATGGCTGGCATAAGCAAATCGATTTTTTTGCGGCGGCTGGTTTTCGTGTATGGGTTCCTGATCAACGT
The DNA here is from genome assembly GCA_020432765.1 of Anaerolineales bacterium. GTDB lineage: Bacteria > Chloroflexota > Anaerolineae > Promineifilales > Promineifilaceae > JAACFF01. Next base: position 6,083 of record JAGRDI010000010.1, read on the forward strand.
GGATATAACCTGAGCAGTAAACCGCGCCGCGTTCAAGATTATAATTTGGATACGCTTGCTAAAGATGTGGTTGGTTTGATTGACACGGCCGCTGCCAAACAGGCTTATCTTGTCGGCCATGATTGGGGTGGTGCGGCGGCATGGTGGACGGCCGTTTCCTATCCAGACCACCTTAAAAAATTATGCATCATGAATGTCGCCCATCACAGCGTCATGCGTCGCGCTTTGCAAAAACAGTGGCGCCAGCGCTTAAAAAGCTGGTACATGCTGTACTTCCAACTCCCTAAACTGCCGGAGCGCATGCTCAAGGCGGGTAACTATTTTGCGCTGGCTCGTCAAATGCGCCAGAGCAGCCGCCCGGGCACATTCTCGGCTGCCGAGTTGGATTTATACCGGCAAGCGTGGGCACAACCCGGTGCCTTAACGGCGATGCTAAACTGGTACCGCGCTTTGTTTCAAACCACACCCCAAACGGCAATCACAAATCTTGTGCAAATGCCAACCCTCGTGATCTGGGGCAAACAAGACAAATTTATGCAGGCTGAGATGGCGCAGCAGAGTATTGAGTATTGTGTCAACGGCCGTCTCATTTACTTCGACAACGCCACTCATTGGGTCATGCATGAAGAAGCTGACAAGGTGAACAACTGCTTGTTGGACTTTTTGCTGGATGAACAGGAATAGACTCACCACAAAGACACCAAGACCATAAGAAATCTTCCCTTAGAAATCCTTTATGCCTGTGCAGTTAATTTTTGGAGATAGCCCTTGACCCAATTGCAATCTGCTTTTTTTGCACGACCGGCACGCAAAGTTGCCGCAGATTTGTTAGGCAAACGCTTGGTACGCTTGTTGGATGGCGTCCGGTTAAGTGGCATCATCGTCGAAACTGAAGCGTATTGTGATGCTGACGAACCTGATTTAGCCTGTCATGGTGATCGCGCCAATAACGGCCGTCCCACACCCCGCACTGCTGTCATGTTTGGCCCGCCTGCCCACGCTTATGTCTATTTTACCTATGGCATGCATTGGATGTTTAATATTGTCACAGGCATTACAGGAGAACCGAACGCAGTGTTGGTGCGTGCTTTACAACCGGAGGAAGGGGTAGAGAAGATGGCGGCTTTACGCAAACGGCCGTTTGCTGAACTCACCAATGGCCCGGCCAAACTTGCCCAAGCCCTGGCCATTGACAAAAGTTTAAATGGGGTTAGCCTGTGTGAACCTGACAGCGCGATTTGGCTTGAAGATGCCCCTCCTTTGTCCCCGGATCAAATTGCGATCGGCCCACGCATCGGGATGGGAAAAACACCTGAACCGTGGTATTCAATTCCATGGCGCTATTGTTGGCGCGGCAATACATTTGTATCGCGCTGACAACAGCGGTTGGGGTAAAGAACGGATACACTTCTTATGATTATCACATTTATCATCCTTGCGATTACCATCTTGCTATTTATCTTTGGCAAATGGCGTTCAGACTTGGTTGCTGTCATGTCTCTGCTAGCATTGTTCCTCTTTGGCATCCTTAATGTCAGCGAAACATTGGCCGGATTTAGCAACTCGACTGTCATCATGATCGGTGCCTTATTTATTGTTGGTGAAGGTTTATCACGCACGGGTGTTACCAAATGGATCAGTGATCAAATCATCAATCTGGCTGGCAGCAGCAAAACCCGTTTAATCGTCGTACTTATGTTGGGCACAGGTCTCTTGTCTGCTTTCATCAGCAATACCGGCACGGTCGCAACTTTATTACCTGCCGTCGTGGCTGCCGCCTGGCAAGTTGGCAGTTTGCCCTCCAAATTCTTGATCCCACTGGCCTTTTCTGCCAATACAGGCGGCATGTTGACCTTAACCGGCACTCCTTTGAATATTATCGTGGCCGATACGTTGAGTGCAGCAGGGTATGCACCTTTTGGCTATTTCGAATTCGCCTTAATCGGCGCACCTTTGTTGGCTGCTGCGATTATCTTTATGGTCACGCTGGGTCAGCGGCTGCTGCCGCAGCATAAAACGACTGAAAAACCAGTTGATTTAGAAAAGGCTGTCAGCGAGTTAGCTGACTCCTTTCATCTACACAATAAGTTGGCGCGTTTGCAGATTTCGCCTGATTCTAAACTGGTCGGTAAAACATTGGCTGAAGCGGCTTTGGGTCGTGATTATGGCCTGACTGTTTTACGTATCGATGAGCCGCCGGTGGAGCATGTAAATCCCCTCGGACAAAGTGCCAAATTGGTTCGCCAAAGTTTGCATGAAGAGGAACTGCCTGGACCTAAAACCATTCTGCAAGCTGCTGAAATCTTGCTGGTGAAGGCAAACCCACGCGCAATTGAAAATATGGCACAGCGTTATGGTTTGCAACCCTTAACCCTGGAAACAGATGATGCTGAATTGGCTGATGTTTTGTTGTCGCACGAAATTGGATTAGCTGAAGTGCTCATCACGCCACGATCCGCTTATAACGGACAAACGATCTTAGACAGCCGTTTCTCTGAAAAATACAATGTACAGGTTGTCAGCATTCGCCAGGGCAATAAAATTGTGCCACGCCGGGGCAAAAGAATGGCTTTTGGTGATGTTTTGTTAGTACGTGGTGATTGGGAAGCGATTGAGTTGTTACGCAATGAAAGTCGTAACTTCGTTGTTTTGGGCAGCCCCGATGACATTTCACGCCAGGTGGTCGAGATTAGCCCTCAATCGATCATCGCGGTGGTTGCGTTGATCGGTATGGTTGTCCTCATGGTGACAGGCGTTGTGCCGGCTGTGATTGCCACTATGATCGCGGCGGCGGTGATGATTTTAGGCCGCTGTATGAATATGGAGCAGGCTTACCGGGCAATCAATTGGCAAAGTGTTGTTTTGCTCGCCGCGATGATCCCCATGAGTACTGCGCTGGCAGTGACCGGTGGGGCGCAGCTGTTGGCTGACTCGTTGGTTAATACGCTGGGCGTGATTGGACCGATGGCGTTGATGGCGGGTGTTTTCTTGCTTACAACGGCGTTTAGCCAGGTGATTAGCAATACAGCCACAACGGTTTTGGTTGCGCCGATTGTTTTGCAATCCGCTGAAGTTTTAGGCATATCGCCTTATCCATTGATGATGACGGTTGTTGTCGCGGCCTCGGCGGCGTTCTTGACACCCATCGCTTCGCCGACGAATACGATGGTTATGACCCCCGGCGGGTATGCATTCAAAGATTACATTAAAGTGGGTTTGCCGCTGGTTTTGCTGTTTTTTGTGTTGAGTATGCTAATTATCCCAATTTTTTGGCCATTTTAGTCATCGTTTGGATGAATTTTATGGGCCGCTCTACATATCTACGCAGGCTAGCGAACGAACGACTTCAGCTTATTTATGAGCTAAAATTGGAAACAGAAAGCAGTTGGTTTTGAGAAAGAACGAGGATTGGAATCCTCGGCTACATTTACACAACTAGACACAGGAGAGTATCTACATGCAATTACTGGAAGGAAAAAAGGCGTTGGTTTTTGGCGTTGCCAACAAACGCTCTATCGCTTGGGGCATCACACAAGCTTTGCACGCCCACGGAGCCGACATTGGGTTGAGTTATGGGATTCCGCAGTTGGAGAAACGGGTGCTGCCGTTGGCTGAGGAGTTGGGGATTTCTTTTGTGGAAAAGTGTGATGTCACGCAGGATGCGGAGATTGAAGCGGTTTTTGCCAAAGCCAGCGAGCGTTTTGGCAAGTTGGATATTTTGGTGCATGCGATTGCTTATGCGCCTTCAGAGGAGTTGGTTGGTCACTATTACGACACGACAAGGGAGGGCTTTCGTGTAGCGATGGATATCAGCGTGTATAGTTTGGTGGCGCTGGTGCAGGCGGCACGGCCGTTAATGGCAGACGGCGGCAGTATCATCAGTTTGACCTATTATGGCGCTGAAAAAGTGGTGCCGCATTACAATGTGATGGGCGTGGCGAAAGCGGCGCTGGAAGCCTCCACTCGTTATCTGGCGGCTGAACTGGGGCCGCAAAATATTCGCGTGAATGCGATTTCGGCGGGACCGATCAAGACCTTGTCGGCTGGTGGCATTGCTGGCTTCCGCAAGATGCTAAAATATGCAGGCGAACGCTCACCTTTGCGGCGTAATGTGAGCCAGGAAGAGGTGGGTAACACCGCTCTGTGGTTGTGTAGTGACCTGAGCAGCGGCGTGACGGGTGAGGTGGTGTATGTGGATGCGGGGTACAGCATCATGGGCATGCATGAACCGCCTGAAAATTGGTAAATTTCAGA
>JAGRDI010000010.1:10452-28019 GCA_020432765.1 Anaerolineales bacterium
GCTAAATGGTCACAGATTCAACAGAAAGAAACGGCCGTTTCCCAATCACACTTTAATGACATCTGCCGCCTCGTCGGCCATCCCACCCCGCTCGAATATGATCCCGCCGGGAAGACCTTCTCTTTTGAGACCCAAACCGTCAAACCAGGCGGGCATAAAGGCTTTGCCGATGTCTATTTCAGGGGCAAATTCATTTGGGAATACAAAGGACCCCATGCCGATTTAACCAAAGCATACCAGCAGCTGCAGTTGTACCGCGAAGATTTACAAAACCCACCGCTGCTGATTACCAGCGACATCCACACGATCATTATCCACACTAACTTTAACAATTATCCTACTATCAGCCATACGATCAGCTTCGATGACATTTTGTCAGGCGACGGTGTTGAAAAGTTGTCCTGGGCGTTTAGCGATCCAAACAAGTTCACGCCCGATCGCACGCAGGAACAAATTACCAAAGCAACGGCCGCTACCTTCCTCAGAGTCGCCAATGAGATGAAACAACACCGCCGGCTCACCGGCGAACTGTACACACCCGAACAGTTGGCCCATTTCCTGGTGCGGCTGCTCTTTTGCCTGTTTGCCGAGGATATGCGCCTGCTGCCTGACGAAATTTTCACCAAAATCGTCAAGGCGCGTGGCGGTGATTATGATAATTTGCAGCCGGTTTTAGGCGATCTGTTCGCCAAGATGCGTACCGGCGGCACCTTTGGTTTATGGAACATCCGCTATTTTGACGGCACGCTTTTTGACGATGCCTTTGTGCCTTCGATTCCATATGACTTGGGGCGCACGCTGCTGCAGGCGGCCGAGCAAGATTGGTCACAGGTTGATCCCTCGATTTTTGGCACCTTGTTTGAGCGTATTATTGACGAGAGCAAACGGGCGCAGTTGGGTGCCCATTACACCAGCGAAGCCGACATCATGTTGATTGTCGAACCGGTGTTGATGGAGCCGCTGCGCCGCAAATGGGATCAGGTGCGGCGGCAGGCAGATCGCGAATTGCGTGCAAATTTGACAGGTCTTACCAACACAGTTGTTGGTCAAACGCCAGCCGAAGACCTGTCAAATTTAGAAACAACAAACGCCGCTTACCAACTTCTGGCCGGCTTTGCCGCCGAAATCGCGGCGGTGCGCGTGCTCGACCCCGCCTGCGGCTCCGGCAATTTTTTGTATGTGGCGCTGCGCCAACTGTTGGATTTGCAGAAACAGGTGATCACCTACGCGGCGCGGCGCGGCTTGCCCGAACTGCCGCTGACGGTCAGCCCGGAGCAGTTGTATGGCATTGAAATCAATCCGTATGCACATGAACTGGCGCAGATTACGGTCTGGATTGGCTATTTGCAGTGGCGGCACGAAAATGGTTTTGGCGAAATGGCTGATCCGATTTTACGGCCGCTGCACAATATCCAACGCATGGACGCCATCCTCGCCTATGACGCAAACGGTAACCCCGTCGAACCCGAATGGCCTGCCGCCGATGTCATTATCGGCAATCCACCGTTTTTGGGAGGTCAAAAGTTGCTTCGTGAATTTGGGGATGAATATATTGAAAAGTTACGATCTCTATATGTAAATCGTGTTCCCAGTGGTGGGGATTTAGTGACATATTGGTTTGAAAAGGCATGGCTCTCGATTCGAGCCGGAAATACTTTGAGAGCAGGTTTGATTGCAACTCAAGCTATTCGGGCAGGTTCAAATAGAACGGTGTTAGACAATATCAAAAGGGATGGCGACATTTTTTTTGCTTGGAGTGATGAACCTTGGATTTTAGATGGTGCCGATGTCAGAGTATCAATAATAGGATTCGATGATGGAACCATAATCAAGAAATTGCTCGATGGACAGATTGTTGATTCAATAAATGCAGATTTGACCCATATTTTAGATATGACAAAAATGCAACGTCTTGAAGAAAACTTCAATCTGAGCTTCAAAGGTGTTGATAAGTCGGGAAAATTCGAGATTGATGAAACGCAAGCTAAGAAACTACTTCAGACGATAAATAAAGACGGGAATCGTGAAAACAGTGATATTGTAAAACTCTGGATTAATGGACTAGATATTACAAGGCGACTGCGTAATATGTGGATTATTGATTTTGCTGAATTACCGTTTGAAGAAGCAACACTTTATGAAGCTCCATTTAAGTATGTAGTAGAGAATGTGAAACCAAGTCGTGAAAAGAACCGTGAACAAAGACAAAGGGTTTTGTGGTGGCAATTTGCACGACCAAGGCCTGCGTTACGTGAAGCAATAAGTCCTTTACGCAGATTTATTGCCACAACAAGGGTCGCTAAGCACAGATTTTTTGTTATGTTAGAAAACAGTTGTGTCCCCGACAGCCGCCTTTATGTGATTGCAAGAGATGATGATTATTTCTTTGGTGTGTTGCATTCACGGGTGCATGAAGTTTGGTCATTGGCAACCTCATCGCGGCATGGTGTAGGCAATGACCCAACTTACAATAACACGACCTGCTTTGAAACTTTCCCATTCCCGTGGCCGCCAGGGCAAGAACCGGCCGAAGCTGACGATCCGCACGTAGCTGAGATTGCACATTGGGCACGCGAATTGGTGGCGTGGCGGCAGGCGTGGCTCCATCCGCCGCGTGAGGGCATGTATGCCGGTCTGGGTGACGCCTACGACAAAATGGTCAAAAAGCGCACGCTCACCAATCTGTATAATGGCCTGGTTTATTATCGCCAGACAAGACATGACAAGTTTTCAAAACTTGTCATGTCTGGCGAGTCAAAGCTCTTCCTGCAAGCCGAATTTGACAAAGTCACGCGCAAATCGGTGTCGCGGGCATTAATCGAGGAATTGGATGATATTCACCGGGCGTTGGATACGGCCGTTCTCGATGCCTACGGCTGGCGCCACGACCTCAGCGACGAAGAAATCCTCGAACATGTGCTGGCGCTCAATTTAGAGCGTGCATCTGTATAAGCAGTGCAATGATCTGATGAACTTACCTGAACCGCTGGATCAAGAAGAAACTATTTTTCAGGAGCGAATTTTGGAATTGGCAACGGCCGTGACGCCCCAAATCTACCAACGCGCCAAAATCGCCTACGAAGATGCACGCATGAATGGCCTATGTCATGCGGGTGCCTGGGAATGTGCAGTGGCCGCTGTTCAGATCGGTTAGGAATGTACTGAACGCCAACGCTCTGCCTGAGTGTTAAAACAAACCATCAACCGACAAATAACGTTCACCAGTATCGTAGTTGAAGGTGAGAACCCGCGATCCCGCAGGTATTTCTGGCAGCTTCTGGCGCACAGCAGCGAGGGAAGCACCTGAGGAAATGCCCATGAAAATGCCTTCTTTTTGGGCTGCACAACGTGCCATCTCATACGCATCTTGCCCATTAACTTGGATAGTGCCATCGAGAATATCTGTGTGTAAATTTTGGGGGATAAAGCCTGCGCCGATACCTTGTAGGGGATGGGGCCCTGGATTGCCGCCGCTGATGACGGCTGAGCCGACGGGTTCGACAGCGAAGACTTTGAGGTTAGGCCAATGTGCTTTGAGTACTTCGGCCGTACCTGTAATGTGGCCGCCGGTGCCGACACCGGAGATCAAATAGTCGATGCCTTCGGGGAAATCTTGCAGAATTTCCTGGGCGGTTGTGCGTTTGTGGATTTCAAAATTGGCCGGATTTTCGAATTGTCCCGGCATCCATGAATTCGGTGTTTTTGCAGCGATCTCATCAGCTTTATCAAGCACACCTTTGATACCCAATTCACGCGCTGTTAGCACACAAGTCGCTCCATATGCTTCCATGATCTGACGTCGCTCGACAGACATGGTTTCAGGCATGGTGAGTATCAGCTTGTAGCCTTTTACAGCCGCAGCCATCGCCAGGCCAATACCGGTGTTGCCGGAAGTCGGTTCAACGATGACGCTGTTTGCATTCAGAAGGCCACGCGCTTCAGCGTCCTCAATCATCGACAGAGCAATGCGGTCTTTGATGCTGCCGCCAGGGTTGGCACGTTCCAATTTCACCCAAACCTCATGGGTTTCAGGGTAAAGCTTGTTGATGCGTACATGGGGGGTATTGCCAATTGTTTCCAAAATGTTATTTACTCGCATGATAAAATATCTCCTTAAGATTTTTCACCACAGTTGGCGCAAAAATGGGGTTGCCCTTGCTGCGCAAAGTGGCGATTGAATTATGAATTTATTGAGGTTATACTGACTTGGCTGTCATTATAAACTTGTGAATGGGGTGGAATTGTGCGTGTAAGCCACACGCTGCCACCGAGTATCGAATGATGTCCTATGACGGTTTCACCGCCGAGGACGGTTGCATTGGCATAGATGGTTACATGATCTTCGATGGTTGGATGACGTTTGCTGTGTGCCAGGGATTTATTTACTTGTTTTGCACCTAGTGTTACGCCTTGAAATAGCTTGACATAATTTCCGATAATGCTTGTAGCGCCGATAACGATGCCAGTCCCATGGTCGATGACGAAGGCACGGCCGATTTGTGCGCCGGGATGAATATCGATGCCGGTTTTGCTATGGGCATATTCTGTTATGGTGCGCGGTAACACAGGGACATCCAGACAAAATAATGCATGGGCGATACGGTAAACGGCCGTTGCATAAAACCCTGGATAGGCCACAATCACTTCAACCAAACTTGTGGCTGCAGGATCATAATCCAGAACAGCATTGGCATCTTCCAAAAGCGTTGTGTACAGAAGCGGTAAAGCGGAGAAGAATTCGGCCGTTACCCAATCGGTGTCAATTGTTAAGGGTATTAACAGGCGTTGTAACTGTTTTTCAAGCGTTTTTTGGCGGACGGCCGTTTCAAAATTTAGCTGTTGATATGTTGGGAAGAAAAAGTCAAACAGATCGTCGATAAACTTGTGGACTTCGGTTTTTGATGGTGCTGCCGCAAACGGTGTCACAGATAAGCCGGTTTGGTTTGGTCGGCGTAAAAATGGCTTGTGGTAAAGCGTATCGAACAGATTGATGGTGTCTGTGTGTGTGTTCGAAAAATAGTCTAAAACCGTCATGACTGCCTCCTGTTTGAATTTTTGTCTTACTTGCTGTGTGTCAAAATGAATTAACTGCTTATAGTTTAGTGGGTAAGCGATCCCTAAACGTGCCCAAAAGCGTCCCTCAAGCCAGAGTTTACTTTGTAGCCGTGATTTCCANNGATTTCCAAATCACGCATGCTTACTACTGAAAAACCGTGTCCCTCAAGCGGCTAAAATTGGGATTCAAACAGTGATGTAGTAGAATTTGAGTCGAGTGTATATAAGAAAAAACGCGATAGTCGAAATCACATACCTTAGGGAAGAAAGATGTGGGAACTAGAAATCTTTGCAGCCAACAATCAAAAAATTGCAGAAATTGTGGCTGATGGCATTGTGGTCAACGATGCAAATGAAGCTTTAGATGTCATGGTAAATGCTGGTTATTATGGTGCCAGGCGCATGATTTGGTATGAGAAACATCTGAACCCCGAATTTTTTAATTTACGTTCAGGATTAGCTGGGGAAATTTTGCAGAAGTTTGCTAACTATCAGATGACATTAGCTATTGTGGGTGAGTTCGAAAAATTTAAGAGTAGCAGCTTACGCGCTTTTATCGTTGAAAGCAACAGGGGTAATCTGGCGTTTTTTGTGCCCGATAAAGAGACGGCGATATTCAAACTGGTGAAATGAGTTGTAAGCCGGTATTGGCTGGTATGGATGCAGGCTTATTTAGTATTGGTCAAGCGGACCAAAAGTGACGCGGGTTAACGTTTCTGAGACTTGCCACAAGCGTTTGGCGTCGGCCAGGTCATGCGATTGGTCGTTAGAGTCTACTAAAATTGGGTAGCCGCCTTGTTGCATAAACCCCCCGGGTCCATAATAATCACCGCCTTTAACGTCAGGATCGACGGCTGCACGAATGGTGGGCAATGCACCCATCGCCGCGCTTTGCAACATGCGTTTTAGTAGCGGTGTAGCTAATTTGTACAGCATTTTGTCTTCCATATGATGACTAAGGTTGGTGTTGGAGCCACCGGGGTGGGCGGCTACGGCGATGGCATCAGCGCCCGCAGCTGCGAAGCGGCGTTGGAGTTCATAGGTAAAAAGCAGATTGGCTAATTTGGAACGGCCGTAAGCTTTTGCTGCTGAGTACCCTTCACCCTGCGCATACATCAAATTATCAAAATCCATATGGCCCATACGATGTCCCGTGCTGCTGACATTGACCACACGCGCTCCCGGCGTATTGAGTAAATGATCTCTGAGCAGACCGGTCAACGCAAAATGCCCCAAATGATTGGTGCCGAACTGACTTTCAAAGCCATCTTCAGTTGTTGAGTAGGGGGTCATCATGATGCCCGCATTATTGACCAATACGTCAAGCCGGTCGTACCTGGCTTGGAAAGTGCCTGCAAATTCGTGTACCGAATTTTGGTTAGCTAAATCCAATTGTATAATTTCGACTTGGGCGTCGGGAATTTCTAACTGAATCTCAGTAACGGCCGTTGTCGCCTTATCCAAACTGCGACAAGCTAGAACCACCTGCGCACCTTTACGTGCAAATTCTTTGGCCGCTTCAAAGCCGATGCCGCTGTTGGCACCTGTCACAATGATCACCTTGCCGGTTAGGTCCGGCATATTGGCGGTGGTCCAATCATCCGCAGGACTGCTTGCACTTTTTTTTGTGGAGGCAATTTTATAAATGCCAATGGCTGCCAATAGGGTGGCTGCACCCCCGATCAACACTTTTTTGTTCATTCAAATTTTCCTAACAACCAAGATACCAACAGGGATCATCCTGGAAAGAATTTTGGCGAATTTCAAAATGGATATGTGGGCCCGAAGAGTTGCCCGTATTGCCAACCGCGCCGATAACCTGTCCCTGGTTGACAACCTGTCCTGGTCTGACATTAATGCCGCTTAAATGCCCATAAAGCGTTTCAAAACCATTGCCATGATTGACAACTATCAAATTGCCATAGCCATAAATATTCCAGCCGGCAAATGTGACCGTACCAGTGTCTGCGGCAAATACACCAGACCCTTCTGCCAAAGCAATATCAATACCAGGATGTCCATACCAATAATATTGAGTGAAATTGCGTGAACCGACCGGAAAAACGTAAGTGCCCGTGCCGACGACTAGCGGTGTAACCCCTCCTGACGAACTACGCACAGCTGCAAGAGCTGGTGGCTTCCAAAATTCGACTGCACGTACCGCGCCCGGTACTAAAATTTGTGTGTCAGGATAAAGGCGGTAAGGGAATTCCAGGTTATTTGGTCCGTAGGCAATGATGTCGGCAACCGGAATGCCAAATTCCTCAGAAATACTTTCTAACGATTCGCCCGGTTTTACGTCATGTAAAACGCCGTCAATGGGCAAAATAATCAATTCCATATCCGGTTGTAACAAACTGGATTCTTGGCTGAGTTGGGCATTGCCGCCCAAAAGGGTTTCAGGTTTAATGCCGTAAACGGCCGCAATGCTGGAGGGTGCGTCACCACGCTTAACAATATAGGTTTCAAACTGGTGCTCAGGACGTTTCCCTTGGTAGGTGACAGGAACAGGCGCAGGTGCGATGCCATTATCATGCAGAACCGGTAGGGGAGCATTGACGGCTAAAGAGCCAACAGCACCTGGATTGCTTTGGGCACCGATGAGGATCGGTTGGGGGGTCGGTGTGGAAACGCTTGTGCTGAACAACGCCGAGGCAGCCGTTTTCACTCCCGAATCCACATCCACCGATCTATCATTGCGCCAGGTCACCAACAGCACAATGGCAATCAGCAACAAAATAACATAGCCGGCGAACCGCCAGCGTTTTCCTTCCTCAACATCCATATAAGCGTGGATGCTACCAAAATCCCCATAAATAACAAAAGCGAGCCATCAAAATGACCCGCTTTCTCTAAAATCGCTTAAGTTTAACAGAATTATGTAATCCCCAAAAATAATGACCAATGGGTAATTAAAATTCATGAATGACCCACTTTTACTTACATCATATCGCGTGTGAGCGTCTCAAGGAATTCGTAATTTGTCTTTGTGCCGCGCATCCGCTGCATAACTGCATTCGTTGCACTTGAGATGTCATAGCCAGGCGTATCTAACAAATGGCCTAACATCTGGCGCATCGTATAGACACGCGCCATTTCATCGCCAGACAACAACAAATCCTCGCGCCGTGTACTGGAACGTTCAATATCAAATGCAGGGAAAATGCGGCGTTCTTGCAGGCGACGGCTTAGCAGAAGCTCCATATTGCCCGTACCCTTGAACTCTTCATAAATAACATCATCCATGCGGCTGCCGGTATCAACCAGTGTCGTGCCAATGATTGTCAGGCTGCCGCCAAATTCCACGTTACGTGCAGAGCCAAAGAAACGTTTTGGCGGATACAAAGCGCCCGGATCAAGACCACCAGATAAAGTTCGTCCGCTGGGCGGTACTGTTAAGTTGTAGGCCCGTGCCAGCCGGGTGATAGAATCAAGCAAAACGACAACATCTTGCCCATCCTCGACCAGCCGCTTCGCACGCTCCAAAGCCATCTCGGCAACACGGCAGTGTTGTTTTACAGGTTCATCAAACGTTGAACTGACTACCTCACCGATAATCGAGCGCTGCATATCGGTAACTTCTTCTGGTCGTTCACCGATAAGCACCACCATCAAATGTAGTTCAGGGTAATTGGTAGAAATACCATTGGCAATGTCTTTTAGTACAGTCGTCTTACCGGCCTTTGGCGGGGATACGATCAACCCACGCTGCCCGCGTCCAATTGGGGCTACCAGATCGATCAGGCGGGTAGAAAGAATATTGGGCATGGTTTCTAATTTTAACTTTTCTTCAGGGAAAATGGGGGTCAGGGTGCGAAAACGTGGCCGGTCTTTGGCTGTTTCTGGACTAATGCCATTGACAGCTTCAACACGCAGCAGGCTGTAATATTTTTCGTTATCCTTAGGTACACGCACTTGTCCGTAAACCATATCACCTGTGCGCAAACCGATACGTCGGATTTGCGAATTTGAAACATAAATATCATTGCGGCCAGGTAAAAAGTTTTCAGAGCGCAAGAAACCCATCGCTTGTTTATCATCTTCGACGATTTCTAGCACACCACCACGAAAATGCAATCCTTTTGCCTCTGCATCTGCTTGCATGATGCGAAAAACAAGGTCTTGCTTTTTCATGGAACTATAGCCGGGAATATTCATGTCACGGCCAAGATTGCGTAATTCACTCAGTTTGTGTTTATCTAGTTCTCCAATATCCATACAGATATTCTCCATGTATGCTAGCTATTTAAGCTGTGGGTATCTGGTACTATTCAAACAAACACGTAATCAATACGTGTTGCTTTTGCTCCGGTGAGCAAACCAGTTCATTTCAAATTAAACTTCGTCAACTTAGGGGGTATCCAACAAGTTAGACCGTTTTGTTGTTTAAATATATTAAAAAAATAAAGTCAAAGTGTCTTTGCAATCATGAGGAAGCGTGCAATGACTCCGCAAATTGGGCTAAAGAAGTATAACACGCTACAAAACCCGCGTCAATGAATTGTTAATTGGAAATTTGGTAATAAATCCCTCAAAAATTTTGGTTATCATAAACGTTTATAAAATACTGGAGTCTGGCGAATTCTAGACATGTCAGGTTTCTACCATGAGCAGCGTGTGAACAAATTGAACATAAACCCTGACATGTCTCCTCTGGTAAAATAAAAACGCCAGTATCCAGTAAAGTACACTATCCTTCTTCTCGAATAAATTGTTCGGCTTTTTGCACAAGTCTGCTGTTGCCGATAAACAGAGGTGTGCGTTGATGGATTTCTTGTGGTTCAATGTCCAAAATAGGACGGACGCCATCAGAAGCATGACCACCAGCTTGTTGAATCAAATAGGCGAGTGGGGCAGCTTCATACAGCAGTCGCAGCTTGCCTTCAGGTTTTAGGGTTTCGGCCGGATAGGCAAAAACGCCGCCACGCAGTATGTTTCTATGAAAATCTGCTACAAGTGAACCGATATAACGCGAAGATAAATTGGGTGTTTCTTCTTCGATTTCGCCTTGCAGCCAGCGTAAATATTTTTGGGTTCCGGGCGACCAACGATGAAAGTATGAACCATTGACACTGTAATAGGCTGGTGGTTCGGGGAGGCGCATATGAGGATGTGAAAGCAGAAATTCACCAAGTTCAGGATTGAGTGTAAATCCATGTACACCTTGACCCGTTGAATAAACAAGCATGGTGCTGGAGCCATAGAGAACATAGCCTGCGGCAACCATTTTACGACCCGGTTGTAATATATCTTCCACGCGGCCACGCAAATTCCAATCGACACAACGGAAGATACCAAAGATGGTACCAATACTAACGTTTACATCAATATTTGATGATCCATCTAGCGGATCATAGACTAAGACGTAATTGCCTTTCTTAAACCGGTCTGGGATTGTGATGAATTCTTCTTGTTCTTCTGAGGCCATTGCGCATAGCCGTCCTGTGTGGTCACACATGCGCATGATGATTGAATCGGCATAGACATCCAGTTTTTGTTGGTCTTCCCCTTGAATATTGGTGCCGCCAGCCTCTCCCAGTATTTGAACTAAGCCAGCTTTATTGGTTTTACTGGCGATGATTTTTGCAGAGAGGGCGATGTCATAGAGTAAATTGGTAAACTCACCACGAGCGTAATCAGGTTGTTGTTCGAGGATAAAGCGTTCGATGGTGTACACAGTTGACATGCCTCAGGGTCCTTTTCGTTATAGTGGGATGAACCGATTTAAGAATAATACCAAATAGTAGGTAATTGCAACAGACCATATGAGGGAATCGATGCGATCTAGTGCGCCACCGTGTTCTTTGAAAATTGTTCCAGAATCTTTGACGCCGGATTCACGTTTTAGGAGGGATATGGCTAAGTCACCAAAGGTACCCAACGTGCCGATGATTATACCGATGATCAGAGCGGGAATTAAGGGCAATTGCATAACAGCTGCGGCGATGAGCGTAACGGCCGTTCCAAACACGATGCCGCCCAGATACCCCTCTACGGTTTTGTTAGGACTCAGACGAGGTGAGAGGCGATGTCGGCCTAAAATATTGCCTGCCAGGAAACGGCCGACCAAATAAGCCCCGGAATCTGCGCTCCATGTAGCTACCAAAGCCAAAATTGTTAACTTCCAGGCATCTTCGACATCCAGCCCGCGCAGGCGGAAAAAGTGACCGGCAACCCAGCCAAAAAGCATCAGACCGCCAATCATACCCATCCAGGCGGCTGGTGCTGCCTGGACATTTTTACGTTCATAGAGCCATAAAGCATAAACCATAATGATGAACAAAGACAGCAGCATGAGTGGCCCCTCTATCTCTAATTGGGGCCACCACGCAGCGACGAATTGCGCCAATACCAAAGGAGCTAATACCCAGGCCGACAAATGCCAATTTAGCTTATTAGCCATATGGACATATTCAACTGAAGCCAATAACAAAATCCCGGTCAGGGGAATGAAGAAAAACCAACCACCTAAATAGACCAGAAATAAAGCCAGCGGACCTAACGTTAACGCGATAATGGCACGTTGTAAAAGCACCTAAAGCTCCCTTTCTGTCACGAGGCCAAAACGGCGTTCACGTTGATTAAAGGCGACAATTGCATCGTAAAGTTCTTCACGGCCAAAATCAGGCCAAAAAGCAGGCGTAGGGTAAAATTCGGCATACGCTGCCTGCCAGATCAAAAAGTTGCTAATTCGCAACTCGCCACTGGTACGAATGACCAAGTCAGGATCGGGCAATCCCTGTGTAAATAGGTAGGAACTGAACAACTCTTCAGACAGATCATTGGGATCAATGCCATCTGCCAACATTTGACGGACCGCTTGTAAAATTTCGGCACGTCCCCCATAGTTGAAGGCGATATTTAGAATGAGCCGGTTGTTATTTTTAGTTAATTCTAAAGCGCGTCGAACTTTTTCTTGTAAGGTGGGATTGATGCCAGATAGTTCGCCCAAATGATGTAAACAGACGCCTTGACTATGTAATTCGTCAATTTCCTGGTCAAGGACGCGTGCGAAAATACGCATAAGTCCGCGTACTTCACTTTCTGGACGGCCCCAGTTTTCAGTGGAAAAGGCATAAATAGTAAGCACTTGAATGCCAAACTCAACACCAGCGCGAACGATGCGGCGTAAATTTTCGGCACCTGCACGATGACCTGCTTGACGTGGCAAACCGCGACGCTTAGCCCAACGGCCGTTGCCATCCATAATGATGGCAACATGGGTTGGGATTTTATAGTGGGAAAGATCTAAAGCCTTTTCTGGCTTGCGCAGCATCTATTTAAACTTCCATAATTTCGGCTTCTTTCTTTTTGCCGAGTTCATCAATTTTATTGACGTATTTATCTGTTAGCTCTTGCAGATTATCCTGGCCAAGGTGTAATTCGTCTTCGGTGATTTCTTTCTCATGCTCTAATTCACGTAGATCATTAAGCACATCACGGCGGACATTGCGCACGGCTACCTTTCCATCCTCTACGCGCTGACTAACCAAGCGTTGCAAACTGCGCCGCCGTTCTTCAGTTAAACGTGGTATGTTGAGGCGGATGATTTTGCCGTCATTGTTAGGCATAATACCCAAATCAGATTTCATAATTGCGCGTTCAATAGCAGAGATTGAGTTGGCATCATAGGGGCGAATGGCGATTTGTTGGGGTTCTGGAACTGAAACAACAGCCATTTGTTGCAAATGCATTTCAACACCATACATTTCGACTGTGATGCGATCAACAAGGTGTGGGTTAGCACGTCCAGTTCGGAATGCGTCTAAATCTGAGATTAATGATTTGACTGCACCTTGCATACGGCTTTCACCATCATCTAAAAATTCTTGAATCATGCGTACCTCCTTATATCTTATATCAAATTATAAATCTTGATTGCCTTACAATAAAATTGCAATACAAAATTCAACGGAGGCCAAGCTTATCGAAGCCGGGTTTTGACAGGCTCAACCCTCGCTGGTAAAAATAAACATATTTGCTTAACAAATAAGAATTCTTTTACAATAACTTTTGACAAAAACGAACCCTAAGTAAAAAATCAAGCTGCTATTCAATGATAGTTCCGACTTGTTCTCCAAGCAGTAAACGCTTGACGCTGTTTTTTTCCCAGAAGTTTAACACAACAATAGGTAAATGATTCTCCATACAAAGCGAAATCGCTGTGCTGTCCATAACGCGCAAACGCCAATTCAAGGCGTCGATATAGGATAATTTAGTGAAACGTTTAGCCATTGGATTTTCAATAGGGTCAGCGTCATAAATGCCATCAACTTTTGTCGCTTTGATCAAGACATCGGCATTAAGTTCCATTGCGCGTAGTGCGCCTGCCGAGTCGGTTGTGAAATATGGATTGCCTGTGCCACCAGCTGCGATGACGATTCTGCCTTTTTCTAGATGCCGAGTCGCCCGCAGCCGAATGTAGGGTTCTGCAATGTTCCGTATTTCAAAGGCGGTTTGTACACGGGTGACGACTCCTAGTCGCTCTAATGCATCTTGCATGGCGAGTGCATTCATGACAGTGGCGATCATACCCATGTGATCGGCAGTTGAACGTTCCATACCCTGGCTTGTACCATCTGTGCCACGCCATAGATTGCCAGCACCGATCACAAGGATTATTTGTACACCCAAATCATAAACGTCCTTGACGATCTGAGCAACTTCTGCCACACGAATCGGGTCTATGCCATAGCCTTGTGGTCCTGCTAACGCTTCCCCGCCCATTTTAAGCAGAATGCGCTTATAGCGATTTTGTGTCATGTTTTACTCCGTGTGGGAATTAGTTGAAAGTAAAAAGGCGTTCAAAACGAACGCCCAATTGTCTTTTTTGCTGGATTAAATTTCTTCGCCAAGCTCGTAACGCGCAAAGCGACGCACTTTGATGTTTTCACCAGTTGTACGAATGCTATCGGTGATTAGTTGTTGAATGGTAAGCGAGTCATCTTTGACGAATTTCTGATCGAGAAGGCAGAATTCTTCGTAGAATTTGTTTAGCCGTCCCATCACAATTCTCTCGACGATATTCTCTGGTTTACCTTCAGCCAAAGCTTGGTTTTTGAGAACTTCAGTTTCACGGTCAAGTTCTGTTTGGTCGACATCTTCTCTGGAGAGATACTTTGGATTCATGGCGGCGATGTGCAGGGCCAGATCGTGTGCCAAAGTTTGAAATTGTTCGTTGCGTGCCACAAAGTCGGTTTCACAATTGAGTTCTAGTATGACACCCACGCGATTGCCGGGATGCGAATACATTTCAATAATGCCTTCTGAAGCCTCGCGGTGTGACCGTTTGGCTGCACGCGCTGCACCTTTTTCGCGCAACAAATCTACTGCTTTATCGTAATCACCATTGGTAGCTTCAAGCGCTTTTTTGGCTTCTAAAACACCGGCACCAGTCGCGCCACGCAGTTCTTTTACCATTTGTGTTGTAATTTTCATAATGTCCCTTTGTTAGAGCAAGAATTGGATAGAGACAACGGCCGTTGCCTCTATCCATCAAATAGTTTGAATTTTTATTTACTTTTGGATTTGTGTTATGCGTCTTCTGTTTCGTCAGAATCAGCTTCTTCTACAACGACTGTTTCGATAACCTCGACAAATTCATCTTCGGAATCAACGTCTTCAATAACCTCTTCTGAAATTGTTGAAGTAACGGCAGACTCGCTCTCTTGTTCACGTAACTTTGCGAGTGTGGATTCACCCAATAAAACTTCATCTTCGACGTTGCCCATACCATCAAACGTTTCTGTACCGTAGCTGTCGAAATCAGTGATCTCATCATCAAGCGCTTCTTTACGCTGCGCCTGACCTTCTAGCGCGGCGTCAGCCATTTTGCTGCAAATCAGTTTGATGGCTCGAATAGCATCATCATTCGATGGAATCACGTAATCGACTGGATCGGGATTGCTGTTGGTGTCAACAATTGCAATAACTGGAATGTTAAGGATATTTGCTTCACGAATGGCGGTTTCTTCATTATTGACATCGACGATAAACAAAATTGAGGGCAAGCCTTTCATTTTGCGAATACCGCCCAAGCGGGTTTGCAATTTTTCGATCTCGCGATCGATACGCAAACGCTCGGTCTTTTTCAAGAGGTCAAGCTCACCAGCTTCGCGGCGTGCTTCCAATTTGTCAAGGTAATCAATCCGCTGGCGAATTGTCTGCCAGTTTGTTAAAGTACCACCTAGCCAGCGCACATTCACGTAAGGCTGGTTAGCACGTGTGGCTTCACGTTCGACAGTGTCTTGTGCCTGGCGTTTGGTGCCCACAAATAACACTTCTCCACCTTCGGCAACATAATCGCGCACAACGTCGTATGCTTCGTGGATTAAAACAATAGTTTGTTGCAGGTCAAGGATGTGGATGCCGTTGCGTTCGGTGAAGATGTAGGGTTTCATCTTCGGATTCCAACGACGGGTGCGGTGCCCAAAATGCACACCAGTTTCAAGCAATGCTTTCATTGATACGACGGCCATATTAAATTATCTCCTTAATTTGTTTTCTACTTCCATGCCTATCATCCTGTTCTGAGACTTGCATGGCCAAAGGTGTGGGTGGCGAATGCCAATACCCACGTGCAAGCACACCCGGAGCAGTCCAGACATGTGTGAATTTTTAATTTTTCCCGTACAATTTTGGGATACTCCTCTTTATTTAGAAGAGCGAATGAATTATATAGGAAGCGTTTATTTGTGCAACTCCCTGTCCTTATTTCAAATGAATATTAATGCAATGCTGATAGACGGCCGTTACCCTCCATGCTATAATAATTGTTTGATTCAGGGGATGACTGGCTTCGACGGGGAAGGCTGATCCTGGACTGCAAGTCGAGCACGCTTTACACCTCGTAAAACTGGAAGCAAACAATTAAGTGCCGAACGCACTCCTTCATATAACGCTCTGCCCATGGCTGCCTAAAACAGTCTAGGAGCGTTGCTGGTTCCAAAGATGGAACCCCGTCCGCCTTAAGTTTTTCATTAGTTGGCTGAGGTTGGGCGACACGAAAATTAATGTGCTCCACGTTGACGTCGATAAACGTGGCTAAGCTGTCCTTTCGGGGATGATCGGCTCGCTAGCGGCTGACCTTGTTGGCCAGGGCACCCGTTAGTAAAACTAAATAGGCCGACTACGCTTGTAGACGTTCAGAGGTTGAATTTTTCGGACGCGGGTTCGATTCCCGCCATCTCCATTAGAGGGTACACGGTTAACTGTGTACCCTTTTTTTGTCTCAACCAGCACAGTGTTTGGTTTTATGTGCAAAAAGAGATCGGATCCTTTTTTGCCAATTCCTCTTGACATGCTGTTTGTCATATAGTATAGTAGCTCTAATTGGAACCGGTTCCATATCGTTGAAAGTAACCAAAGAAATGGAATCTAAACCCAATCTAGATGTGAAACTATCCGCAGTTGACCCAGAGAAGAGCATCGCAGCAAGATTAACCGAATTAAAAAACAAAAGATTTTGAGGAAAATGGCTGAAGCAACCATTCGAGACGTCGCCCGCTATGCCGGAGTTGGCGTCGGAACAGTATCGCGTGTACTCAATAACAGCCCTTCTGTGGCAGATACCACGCGCAGCAAGGTTCTATCTGCAATTGAAATCCTCAATTATTCCCCCAATCAAACTGCACGCCGCTTATCGAGCGGTAAAACAATGGCAATTGGTGTGTTAGTTCCTTTTTTCACCAATGCGTCTGTCGTACGTCGCTTACAAGGCATTGTGGAAGTTTTGGCTGATAGTGATTACGATCTGGTTTTATTTGATGTTGAAAAGACCCAAAATCGTGACAAACTTTTGACGAATATTGCCAGCCGCAAAATGGTTGATGGTTTATTGATTCTGTCTTTGCGTCCCCATGATCGTGATATGCAGCGATTTTTACAAGCTGAACTCCCGGCTGTGTTGGTAGATGCAAACCATCCACAATTGAGTCGTATTGTAGTGGACAATGTATGGGGCGCCGAAACGGCCGTTAATCATTTGATCGATCTTGGTCATACGCGTATCGCCTACATCAGTGATTATCGCGAAAATCCTTTTAACTTTTCACCTACATCCGATCGTTATGCAGGTTATTGTCACGCTTTGCAAGCAGCCGCTATTCCCTATAATCCTAACTATTACCGCGAAGGCGCTTTGGACCGTGAAGAAGCCCGACACTTGGCCCACGATTTGCTGACTTTGCGAGAGCCCCCGACAGCCATTTTTGCCTACAGTGATACGCAAGCGATTGGTGTCTTGCAGGCTGCCCAAGATTTAGATTTGCAGATTCCCCAAGACCTTGCTGTGATTGGGTATGATGATATTGAAACGGCCGTTTATCTTGACCTGACCACGATCCGTCAATCCCTCTATGAATCAGGTGTCAAAGGGGCACAGCTTTTATTAGAAATCATGCAAACTCCGCTTACAGAACCGGTAGAAATTAAACTGCCAACAGAGCTAATCGTGCGTAAAACGACCATGACATCAGAGGTAATTTATACTGCATAAAATTCCTACATAGCAA
>JAGRDI010000010.1:28110-28498 GCA_020432765.1 Anaerolineales bacterium
AATATCCTTAGGAGGATAAGAACGCAATGAAAATGAAAAAGTGGCTTACATTATTAAGCATAATTATGGTATTCGCAATGCTGCTTGTTGCCTGTGGTGGCGGCGAGGAAGCAGCACCAGCCGAAGAAGCGGCACCAACTGAAGAGGCCGCGCCGGCTGAAGAAACATCAACAGAAGAAATGCCGGCCGAAGAAACTGCTGCCGAAGAAACGATGTCAGAAGACACAATGGCTGATTCCGATTTTCCAGTCCTTCCTGGTGGTTTTCTGGAACAAGCGTTAAACGGCGATTTTGAAGGTACAGTTGTCACGGTTGATGGCCCCTTTGCCGACTCAGACGTTGTGCGCTTTGACAAATCAATGACAGCGTTTGAAGAAGCAACAGGTAT
>JAGRDI010000148.1 GCA_020432765.1 Anaerolineales bacterium
TCGCCGACGTAGTTGCTGTCTTTGACCACAATCAGCCGCAAGAGATAGCTGCCTGGGGACAGGGCTTCGGCGTGTAACATTTCGAGCGTGCCGTTGATCACCGGGGTGTTGTGGGTTTCGCCGAGGGTGAGCCACTGCGTATCAGGCCCGTTGGGGATACCCAGTTCGATCTTGTAGAATTCGACGACAGTGGGATCGAAATCGGCCGTACCGACAATGGGCAAAATGCCACTGACGCTGTCTCCCTCTTTGGGGCTGGTGATGCGGTAGTAGGCCACGCGGTTGGGGTCACGCGCCAATGCCAGCAGTTCCTCGCTGCATGACTCAGTGGGTAGAATGGCCAAGTTGTTAGCCTGCGCCCATTCATGCGCCGCTTTGATGCTTTCAGGATTGCGTGGGGGTTCCAAAAAGACCTGGGGCTGTGCTTCAGGTGGCAGGGTTGCAACAGAGCTGCCATCGGGCAAGTGGCAAAAAAGCTGTGGTGGCGGCGCATCTTCATCTGGATTTGCATCTAGGATTTCTTGTGGCAGGGGCGGAAGGGGCACGGCCGTTATGCGCAACACAGCCGGTTCTAACTGTTCAGTTGTGGTTGTATCAGGGTTGGAAGGAGTCGGAACGGCCGTATCCAACCCATCCAACACCCATTCAGACCCGCTCGGGCTGCAATCTGTCGCGCCCGGTGTCACCGCAGCCAACGCACACAAATTTTGTTGGCTCATGCCTGCGGGCGGCGAGAATTCGCGAGCGGGCGGTTGGCCGTTGACAATCAACTTATCTAACAAAGCGGGATCGCTGTAAACAGCTTGCATATAATCTGACCAGAGTGGCGCAGCGCCCGTCAAACCGCTGATGTCGAGCATTTCGCTGTTGTCGGTGTTACCAGTCCAAACGCCTACCGCTAAGCCAGGTGTGTAACCCATCGTCCAATTGTCGCGGAAATCATTGGTTGTGCCGGTTTTGGCCGCCGCCGGAAAGGGCAGCGCCAGTGGATTTGTCGCGCCCATCGCGGGAACTCGTGCCGCATCATCATCCAAAATATCACTGATCAAGAAAGCGACACGCGGGTCAACCGCTTGCTGCGCGGTGTGCTGCTCATGACTGAAAAGCTGTTCGCCATTGCGTTTTTCCACACGCAGGATCGACACCGGTTCCACAAGCTGCCCTTCATTGGCAAAGGTGGCGTAGGCGGAGGTTAATTCAAGCGGGGTGACTTCCGCGCCCCCCAAAGTCAGGGACAAGCCATATTGGCTGGAGTCATTGTTCCAACTGCTGATGCCCATGCCGTGTGCAAAATCCAGGAAGGCGGGAATGCCCACATCTTGCAAGAGCAGCACAGCCGGAATGTTGTAACTGTTGGCCAGTGCTTCACGCAAGCGTACAGGGCCATGGAAACGGCCGTCGTAATTCACCGGCGCATATACATCTCCATCGAACTGTGGATATTCTGTTTCTACATCCCACAAGATATTGGCGGCAGTCCAGGGTTTCGTTTCGGAATCATGCGGCGAAAGCGCAGCCGCGTAGGTCAACGGCTTAATCGCACTGCCCGGCTGCTGCGGAGATAAGGCCACATTGACATGACCATCAATCGTTTCATCCTTATAATCGACACTGCCCAACATCGCCAGTATTTCGCCAGAACGAGGCTGCATGGCGACGAGGGCTGCATTGGTAAGATTGTGCTGTGGACCAACTGAATCCACATGTTGACGCGCCAACTGTTCGGCCAGGCGCTGAAAATCCATATCCAGCGTCGTTGTCACACGCAAGCCGCCATTGGCGACCATTTCAGCGCCAAACATTTCTTCCAACTGCTGGCGCACATACACCGAAAAATGGGGGGCATCCAGGCTGACTTCTTGTGGTACAAAGGTCAACAGTTCCTGGTAAGCGGCTTCGGCGGCTTCCTGAGTCAGATAACCTTCGCCGACCATCAGGTTGAGCACGAGCCATTGGCGTTCTTTGGCAGCTTCCAGGTTGGTAAGCGGATCAAGTTCGATGGGACTCTGTGGTAAGCCGGCCAATAGGGCGGCTTCAGCCAGGGTAAGTTCAGCCGTCGTTTTGCCAAAATAGGTTTGGGCGGCGGCTTCAACGCCATAAGCAAGATTGCCGTAATAGATTTCGTTAAGATACATCTCCAGGATTTCATCTTTGCTGTAGTTGCGATTCATAATCCAGGCAAGGGCAATCTCTTTGACTTTACGGTCGTAGGAAACGGCCGTGCGTTCGTCATAATCAAAGGCGATATGGCGAGCAATTTGTTGGGTGATGGTGCTGCCGCCTACAGGTCGATCATTAGGGTTGCGCAAATTGGCAATCAAAGCGGCGGCTAATGATGGTGCATCGAGGCCAATGTTTTCGTAAAAAGTGTCATCTTCAACGGCGATGGTGGCTTGTTTGAGATACTCGGGGACTTCAGCAAGCGAAATTTGGGTACGTTTGCCTTCGCCGAAGATTTCCCAGAGAATACGGCCGTTGCGATCCAAAATCTGTGTGGTTTCAAACGTTTCACGATCACGTGCATTTTCGAGTGCCGTAATGCCGCCCTCAATTTCACGCGAAAAATTGCTGTAAACAAAAGTTGCACCTGCCGCAGCCCCCGCAAAAATGAGCAGCAGCAACAAAAGCAGCCCCCCAAGAAAGACCGGCCCCAAACAGCCGCCACAACCACAGCCTCTGCGTTGTGTGGGTATTTCTGCCGGTACATAAATTGTTTGTTGTTTTGATTGATCGTGCATGTTTACTCCCGTTTTAATGCGGAATGCGGATTGTCTAAGCCATCCTGAATATAATTCACATGGTCTATGCCGCCTCATATTAGAACGCAAAGGCCAGCAAAATGTTCCAACCATCAATATCCGTTCATAGCTTAATCCGCTGTAATCCCCATTAAGTTTAATCGCTGTCTAGCGTCAATCGCTTGGCGCTAAGGGAACGCTTTCCTAACGCCAAACCAGTGAAAGAATAGCTGCAGATGGTCTCCTGACCAAAGCACATTGCCGATTTATTTTATGAAAGCTCATGAAAAAGCCTTGGGGTCTGTAACTAACACGCAAACAAAAAAGGCACTCAAATCTGAGTGCCTTTCGTAAGGGCTACCTTTATGGTCGCCCTTATCTTAAAAGGGTGGGGTACAGGAGGATCACGCCTCAACTATGCGTATTTAACCGCGTCGCAATAAAACGACGCCAACAATCGCTAACAAAGCTAAAACACCGGCCGCACCAATTACAACCAACCCCAAATTGTCGCTGAGTGCACTACCGGTTGATTCCACAGCCGGAGCTGCTGGACTGGTCTGCGCGTCGGTGGCGGTTTCGCCGCTTGCGGACGAATTAGCAGCGCTGGCATCGGCAACGGCCGTATCATTCGGCCCATAACTTAAAGCAAAACTTACTGGAATCATCACACCATCAGCCACTGCAATCGCCCAACTATCATCAGAACTAACCGAGTAGTCGGCCGAGGGATAAATTTGTACCTGATAAGTGCCTGTGTCTAGGCCCTCAAAACAGTACAAATCATCAGAGCCATTTGTGATGTAAGTTGAGATAGTATTGCCGTCTTTTGCCAATGTAATTGCATTTTCGGCAACCGGCAGCTCATTTTCATCTCTTTTGCCATCATCATTTTGGTCGAGATAGGCGGCAACACAAATAGACCCGGAAGTTGCTTGCTGAATCGCCTGCTGGGCGCTAGATTGACCGCTACCCGAATCGACAACAACAGACGAACCGCCTGTTTCCGCAGAGGCATTCTCTGTGCTGCTATCAGCGGTTGACTCTGCAGTCGGTTCACCTTCTGATGTCGCCTCAGCCTCACTGCTTGCTTCTGCAGTGGGGGCAGCGCCTTCTGGGTTCGGCGGCACAATTTGTAATTCCATCCCCGAACGAAGCATAGCGGGGTTATTATTCAATTCAGGAATCGCGACCAACGCTTCTTCCGGTGTAATGCCCATCGTTTCAGCATATTGGATCGCTAATGTCCAATAAGAATCCCCTGACTGAATGATATGGACGACAGAGCCATCAGCACGGGGGGTCGCTTTCGGTTCGGGTGCTGGAGGCGGCGCACCAGAGGAAACCTGACCGCCACCACTATCACCAGCAGAAGCGGGAGGCGGCGCGGAGACATTATTGTCTACTTCATCTAGCGCATACAAACCGACGGTATCAATGAAAAAGCCATTGTTGGGATGTGGATAATTAGAAGCCATCTCAATCCAAACGGTCATTTCAGGGGCTGTAGCAGTGAACTCGTGAATGAAGGTGGGGTACGCTTGATAAAATGGGGAGATCGTTTCACCTGTCCACCAGCCACTATAATTAATCGCGCTTTCGTCACGCCAAGCGGCACCAACGGGGCTGGCTCCTAAACGCACACGGCCTTGACGGCCGTCTACCGGGGCTACTTTTTGCCCGCCCTGGTAATCGGCTACGATGTCAATGTAAACCGGTGCAACCAGGCGATAACGGCGGCCAACTTCTAAACCACTCACATTTTGCGACATAGCTGCCCATAATGGTGCCCAGCCTTTAAAAATCTTGACGGTATAGATACCATCACGCCAAAACACATCTTTTTCATGTTCCGGCGCACCAGAAATGTTCCAGACAACGGTTTCCGGCCGTGCAGTTTCGGCATAGCCACCAAATATTTGGCTCTCACCATTTGACCAATGCATGCGCCAACCGTTGGGCACTGTAATTTCAGCAATGCCATCTTGCTTAAAATGGCCTTCTTCAAAGCCGGGGTTTTGTAGCAGGTTTGGGCCTTGTGCCCGAGCTGCATAGGGGACAGTTGCGATTGTAACAAGTGCAAACAATATCCCTACTGCCAGGAAAACAGCCAGTTGTTTTACCTTCATGGATTCCTCATCCTCCATTCACCGCAGAGCTTGCTCCGGTGACAGATTACAAAAAGATAGCGCAATGGATCATTGCGCTAAAAAAATTGTAACATAGATTGCAATGCAAACCAGTTTCAAGGGCTTTTATAAAAGCAACCTTAAAGAGAAATTAGTGCCAGGTAATATTAGAGGGGCGCTTGCGGGCATTATGAATGCCCCATATGAGTAAGCCACCCAACAAAATCAAACCCAAAAGAGCCCATAATAAAGGTAAGTTGGCTTGATTGCGCAAGACAGTGTTGATCAAATAAACCCAATTCTGTGGCCGGACAATCAAAGTATCTAGTTGGTTCAGATCTAGATTGTAATTGTAGGAACGGCCGATATGCAAAATTTGATTGCGTACTGAAAGGAAAAATAAAGCATAAACAATTAAGAAAGTGAGTGCTTGCAGCAACGGCCGTTTTGTCCATGCATAAAGTCGATCCAGTGCAGCCCCCATGGGCATTACCATTAAACCCAGGAAGGGCAGCAGATAACGGCCGTCGCCTGTAAAGCCATGGGAGGTGTGGTGTTTGGCAAAAAGCAGCAAGTAGGTAAGGAATACGGCCGTTGTCAACAAACAGACCGTCTTAGCTTGTTTCCAGTAGAAGTAGGTACCAGGGATGGCTACAATAAGCACTGGCGAAAGCAATAGTAACCCTTGATTATAACAAACGGGATCACACCAACCGCCGCCTTCGCCAAAATAGAGCAAGGCGCGTAAACCAGCGAGTAAGGGATAGCTAAATGTTGTACCGAATTGACCGGCCCATGGATAATTGACAGCGTAGGCGTAGGAAAGTGTAAATGGAGTGCCAAAATTAACCTGGTTATAAAAGCCAAGGAAAATTGCTGATATTAATCCAACAGCGCCGGCAATGCCCATAATGGTTACGGTGTGGCGAATGTGAAACGGCCGTAACGACCACAATAGATAACCGAGTACGATCAGCACCAATAAAGCGTTTGAATATTCGACCAACACAGAAAAACCAAGCAGCAACCCGAGCAAAAGCGCCTGCTGCCACGTCCCACCACGATTTTGACCCATGCGCACGACAAGATAAAGGCTGGCAGCGATTAAAAAGCCCGACAATGCATGTGAAAACAAGACGGAGCTGTATTTCCACTGCACGGTACCAAGTGCAAAAAAGAGAACGGCCGTTAATGCCCCCGGCTGCGAAACACCCACAAAACGACTGAAGGCATATAACAAGACGGCCGTACCCGCGCCAGCCAGAACGGGCAGCAGCATAACATATGCAAGATGAGCGTTGTCAGCATCATGGCGTGAGGGCAATAAAGTGAGTGGTGGTGGCAGCCAATCACCTGATTTATAAAACAACGTTGTGAGCAAAGCGGTTCCGGGTGGGCGATCACTGAATAAACGGCCGTCGGGCGTAATGGCAATATCGTTACCTTCAGCATAATCGTCAAATTGGTTGAGCGTAAATGTGTGATTTTCGATGAGGGTACGCGCCAGGGCATAATGGCTGCCATCATTGCTGCTGGTGATGCCGGATGTGGTCGCGTAAAACAAAGTAGACAAGCCGAAAAACAGCACAAAGCTGATCATCCAATCGCTGCGTCTCCACTTGTCTGGCATTAATTGCCCTGCTCTTTCTAACATATGCCAGGAATTTACCACAGAGTACACAGAGGTCACAGAGTAGACGGATTTTTTCACTTAAATCACGGGTGAGAGAGATGTGGCTTCTGATCAGGAGGCTCTAGAATAGGGTCAATGCATACAAAACGGATTATATTCCTACTTATTTTTGGGCTTTTAGCTGCCTGCCAACAAGAACCAACACCAATACAAGAAAATAGCGATGTGACAACATCTCCGCCTGACACTGTCGAAGAAACCGCTTCGGCGTCGCTTAGTGCAAATGTTTCTCCGATAATGTCCCCACCGGCGGAATCCACTCGCCAACCAGCAACAGCCGCATCACAATCGACACTCACAGCACCAGCTGGTCAGATTTTTTTACCATTAGCCAGCCATTCCGAAACAGCGATACCGGCAACCACACCAATGCCTACAGAAACGGCTGTGGGCAGCACGGTTGTGCCGTCTACACCCAGACCCGCTTATCCACCTTACGACGGCCCACCCATACCGCGCAGCAACATTGGCATCCAAATTCATATCCATCAAGAAGACCAACGCGATATCATCCGCCACTTGCAAGCCCTCGATGTCGGCTGGGTTAAAGAACAGGTATCTTGGAAAGTTTATGAGCCGCAACAAGGCCAATACGCGGCTGACCGCTTCGATGAGTTGGATCGTCTGGTTGAAGCTGCCAACAACCATGGTATCCAGGTGCTGTTGAGTGTGAGCAAGGCACCCGAATGGAGTCGTGCGACCACAGCAATGGACGGGCCGCCGACCGATTACAGTCATTTTCAAAACTTCATGCATATGCTGGCAAGCCGGTATCAAGGTCAAGTCGCTGCTTATGAACTCTGGAATGAACCCAATCTACAACGCGAATGGAATGGCACGCCACTCAACGCCACCGACTTAGTAAACCTCATCGCACAAGGCAGCGCTGGAGTACGAGCAGGCGATCCGGCTGCACTGATCATCAGTGCAGCACCTGCTACCACCGGCATTAACGATGGTGTCGTCGCGATTGATGATCGTGTTTTTCTGCGCCAAATGCTGGATGCGGGTGTGGGAAATATGGTCGATGGCATCGGCGCACATCCGTATGGTTGGGCTAATCCTCCTGACGGCAGCAGTACAGATGCAAACCAAACAGCACCCAGCCACAACGACCATCCCAGCTTCTTTTTTGCTGATACCCTACAAGATTACAGTGTAATCCTGGCTGAATATGGCTTTGCAGATAAACAGATCTGGGTAACGGAGTTTGGTTGGGGTAGTTTTGAATCGTTTGACGCGCTGCCGCCGCCTGGAGCTGAATTTATGACGGCCGTTTCTGAGTGGCAGCAGGCTGAATACATCCAGGCCGCCTACGCACAAACTTTGGATAATGAGCAAATCGGCCCCATGATTCTCTGGAATTTGAATTTTGCGCCCACTTTAGGACCGGAATATAGTGAATCGGGTTACAGTATTTTGCGGACGGATGGGTCAAGACGGCCGTCTTATCGCGTATTGGAGCATTTGCCCAAAATCGTTGAATAAATTATGCGGCCAGCAGTTCACGCGCCCAAATGGTATCGGCCTCAGATAGTGGGGGAATGGGAGGTTGGCTGTAATCAATGCGCAGGTCGAAACGCGCACGGCTGTATAGCTCATGCACAATTTGATTCAACGGCACAACTGGCTCGTTGTCATCAGGTTGCAGCGGCAAAGCGAACGCTGGAATTTCGGCGTGTAGATTAAACGCATAGAGTTGTGCCTTGCGCCGGTATATGCGGCCACGATTGACAATGATGCGGTAATCGCTGGCAAACTGCGGCGTAAAAGGCATGGGGTCGCCAGCACGCAAAAGGTCAATTTCCACATAATTGGTTAACGACATCGTCGCTTCAAATCGTTTTTCCAGATAGTCGGCGCGGCCGGTTTTGCTCGTCTTATTCGCCGGCGAGAGCAATTCAATGAGAGTCACCAATTCATGGGTTTGTACAGAGCGAATTTCGAGATAATAATGATTGACTTCCGCCCCGAGCGGCAACTCTACCTCCAACACATTGACATCCTGTGCCACCACTGGCGCGGCTGCGGACACAGGGCGCGTCGCGCCAGGCGACACAACCGCAATATCCGGTCGTCCCAAAAATGCGTCCCCGTCCGGTTTCATGATGTATTCCACACCGACGTAATAGGCAGGAGCTACTAGAGGTACAATTGCATCTCGTAGCGCTGTAATCAGACTATTATGAAAATCAGGCCACAGTGCGTGATGCTCAAGATAAGGATCCATGCCCGGAAATGGTGATTTCATGCGGCTATTATAGCATATTCTTTTTCGAGTTGTTGCGCCAAGTTTTGCCAGCTAAAGTGGGTCTGGATATGGTTTCTTGCGGCCTGGCTGAACTGGTGACGTAACTCTGGATTTTGCAGCAGGATGATGATGTCTTGGGCGAGATCGGCAGTGGCACCCGACGGCCGTAACGAACCCGTACGGCCGTTAACCACATACTCTGTCACTTGCCCTACAGCTTCGCCCACGACAGGCACACCCATCGCCGCCATATCGGCCAATTTTACCGGGCATTTAGTGCGGTTGAGCAAGGTATCATCCATCAAATAGAGGCCGACATCGGCGCAAGATAGCAAAAGCGGTAATCGATCGAGTTCAACCCAACCCACATCGACAACGGCCGTTAACAAGTTTGCTTCTGTCAGCAGGGTGCGCAAGGCGGCGGCATTGTCTTCGTATAGACCTGTGCCTATTGTTAAGATTGCGAGATCAGGAACGGCCGTTTGCACCCCCACCAACACATCTACCAACCTTTGGACATCAAACTCAAACAAACGGCTGTATAACAACAGGGTCGGCCGTTGCTCTAAACCCAATTCAACCCGTTTTGCCAAAATATCTGCCTCACTCGGTGGTTGATCGTGAGCAATACCCGGGCCATTGGGAATATAAGCTATTTGAGCGTCAGGAATCCCCTGGTGCAATGCAATCGCTTGCAGTTCTCGGCTGGCAGTCGTCAATAGATGACAATGCCCCATGCCCCATTGTTCTTGCCAGGCGAAAAAATGTTTTTGAACTGTTGAGTAAGGGGCTAACTCGTTCCAACCACCCCAGCCTTCCCAATCATCCGTATCCATGACCAACGGTAGTTTATGGCGCTGGAACTGCCACAACCACCACCCTACCATGCCGCTGTACGCTTTAGGCTTAAAACAATGCACGATATCAGGCTGCCAGGCCAATGTTTCGCGCAGCAAACGCCAGGCAATGCCCGGTGTGCCGCCAGACAAGGGAATGTAGCGCATTTGCACGCCGTCTTCCTGCCAGCGCCGGTCGGCTTCATCGGGGGTTTGCCAGGGGGGCATGAAGATGCAGATTTCATGACCGCTGCGGGTCAACGGCCGTGCCAACCCCAACGCTCGACTCTGCATCGTCTTATTCGGATGTAAACCAAAAGGACCCACCATCGCAATACGCATCATACAGTCGTATCACGAATTTTATAAACCGGCGAATAAATTGTCGCTTCCGGCTCAAGGTCGCGTATCCTGACCGTACCCGTTGCGTTAGTGTTGACGTTTCTTGAGCCACGTCACGGTTCGGGTAACAATAAATGTGATCACAACAAAGGCAGGCAAAGCATACAGCACCGGGTCTGTCAAATCAGGATTGAGCAAGCGGTCGCCAGTCGTAGCAAACAAGATCGCACCGGGAATAGAGCCAAACATAGAAGCCAACAAAAAATCTCTGAATGCGATTTTAGATAGTCCAGAAGCGTAGTTGACCAATTCATACGGCGGCAGTCCCAAAAGACGTGCCACAAAAACAACTGAAAAGCCATTCTCTTTGAGTCGTTCGTTAAACTGCGCTGCCCTACCTCCCAAATGTGCCGAGATAAAATCCTGTGCGATCAGGCGTGCAATCAAAAACGCCCCCATGCTGCCCAACAGCAAACCCGTCCACAGCGCCAAACTACCCACAAACGGACCAAAAAGGATACCAGACAGCACCATCATAATCATCGTCGGCGGCATGATCGTGATCGTGTTGATAGCCATCAGCAAGATGTAGATGAGGACTGCCCACGAGCCAAACCCTAGAATAAATGCACGCATCGTTGCCAAATTCCAGGCAGGCAGCCAGCCCTGCCGCCAGGCGACGATCAATAGAGCCAAACCGAGTAGGAGAAAGATGGGAATTATCTGTTTTCGCATGGTTCTTTTGTGAAGTGAGGGAAATACACATTTTCCCCAACGTTGGAGACCGAACTTTTTCGCTCTCTGCCTTATAGAGGAATCCATTATGAGACATTTAATTTACCATGTCAACGGCCGTTCTAAAATAATAACTAGTAGATTTGTCAACTTTTCTCTCTGGAAACAGATGTGATTTCAACTAACAAAAGTTGACAAACCTCTCTGGTAAAACGAAAAACGCCAGTGTCCTGTAATAAAACGCACTGTCGCCAATGATGGTTTGTTTTAAACCTCAAACAACAAGGCTTGGTCTTCATGAGTCTCGGAGGAACTAAACTATGTACCAACAACAGTAAAAACATTCACAAACTTTGTATGCTATTAATCATCAGCATCAGCAGCCATTTCAATGATCCAAATCGGCAATTTATGTAAAAAACAATGTTGTTCGTCACGCCTCACAGCGTCAAATCGTTAAAACGTTGAAAGTTGATTGCTTCACATCTGCGATTAGGCCACAATTATGGCAATCTGGAAACAGGTTATTTGCCTTTTCAAGTTGATTTTGATATTTTGCCACAGATTCACTTAGATGAAGTATGCTAATCTGTGAAAATCTATGGTATAAGAACCTGGCAAACAAATTCGCTGTGGAGATATTAAATATTATGTTTGAAGATAAAAAGATCGCATTTATTGGCGCGGGTATCATGGGCGAAGCGATGATTCGTGGATTGCTGGGGCAAGCGATTGTTACACCAGAGCAGATTATTGCCTCGGATCATTGGATCGAGCGCCTGGAAGAATTGGCTGAAAAATATAACATCAAGGTTACGGCCGATAACCGCGAAGCCGCAGAGGTGGGGCAGGTGGTGGTATTATCCATCAAACCACAGAGCCTCCCCTATGTGCTGCCCGAAATTCGCGGCCATCTACGCCGCCAAGATTTGTTGTTGTCGATCATTGCCGGTGCGCCCATCAAGAAATTGGCCGATGGTTCCGCACATGCTTCCGTCGTGCGTGCCATGCCCAACACACCGGCGCAAATCGCACAAGGTATCACTGTTTGGACAGCCACCCCGGAAGTGAGCGACATCCACAAACAACAAGCCGGCGCAATTCTTGGCTCTCTGGGTGAGGAAATCTTTGTGGACGAAGAGGTTTACATGGATATGGCGACTGCACTAAGTGGGTCTGGACCAGGTTATATGTTCATGATGATGGAAGCGTTGATTGATGCGGGTGTACATTTGGGCTTTTCACGGCGAATCGCACGCGAATTGGTCTTCAAAACCATGAAAGGGTCGGTAGACTATGCGGAACAGTCCGGAAAACATGTGGCTGAACTGCGTAACCAGGTGACCTCACCCGGTGGCACAACGGCCGCTGCGCTTTACCATATGGAAAAAGGCGGTTTGCGTACCGTGATCTCGCGCGGCATCTGGGCTGCTTACCAGCGCTCAGTAGAGTTGGGTCAGGGCGAAGATGTGAAAGGACCTAACTCATAAAATTTGACTACAAAGGCACGTGCACCACGTAGTTTTTCGGTTGTGGCCTTTGCATCTTCGTGTTAATTCTAAATGCCCGAACCAGTATTCAATACGTTAGTACAGGAAGCCACGGCCGTTCCGGGCTCCCTCATCCTCCAACAAGGCAAAAAATGGCTGTATTTTACCAATCCCTTATCCGTTGTCGCTGCGCATGCAGCGGGAGAAGTTGAAGCGGCTTTGTTGCAAGTAGAAACGGCCGTTAACCATCACAACCTCTATGCAGCGGGCTTCATGACGTATGAGGCTGGAGCCGCTTATGATTTGGCTGTCCATGCGCCTCATGCAGAAGCGTTACCCCTGCTTTGGTTTGGTCTTTATGCTGCACCAGAAGAAATCGAACCACCAGTGGGCAACGGCCGTTATACTTTGGGGAAATGGCAGCCTGCCGTCAATGAAACGGCTCACGCGACGGCCATAAAACAGATCAAAACCACGATTGCCAATGGCAACACCTATCAAGTCAACTATACATTCCCGACCCATGCCGCATTTCATGGCGACCCTTTTAGCCTCTATACCGATCTGATCCAGATACAGGAAGCCGACTATACCGCCTATCTGGACCTGGGCGACTATGTGATTTGTTCAGCCACACCGGAACTTTTTTTTAAGCTGGATGGTGATCAAATCACAGCCAAACCGATGAAAGGAACGGCCGTACGCGGGTATACACTCGGCGCAGATAAACAGCAAATCACCTATTTGAAGAACTCTCCAAAAAATCGCGCCGAAAATGTGATGATTGTGGACATGATTCGCAACGATATTGGGCGTATCGCCGCCGTTGGTACAGTTGAAGTGCCCAAACTTTTTGATGTGGAACGCTATCCAACCTTGTTGCAAATGACCTCCACCGTTACCGCTCAAACTCACGCTTCAATCGGCGAGATCATGGCGGCAATGTTCCCCTGTGCCTCCATCACCGGCGCACCCAAAGTACGCACCATGCAAATCATCAACCAACTTGAGCCGCAACCGCGCGGCATTTACACGGGCACGATTGGATTGATTGCACCGGGGCGACAAGCCCAGTTTAACGTTGCGATTCGAACCGTTGTGGTTGATCGCCGGCAAGAATTGGCAGCCTATCATGTCGGCAGCGGCATTGTGTGGGATTCAGATGCAGCGCAAGAGTATGCGGAATGCCGATTGAAAGCACAGGTGCTGTTTGAGAAACGGCCGTCTTTCGACCTACTCGAGGCATTGTTATGGACACCTGAAGATGGCTATTTTCTGCTGGATTTGCACATGGCACGGCTGGCTGCTGCAGCCGAATATTTTAATTATTCATTGGATGCACAGGCAGTTCGTGCAAAATTAACGGCTTTAGCGCAGACCATGTCAGAGCCATCTAAAGTACGCCTGATTTTGAGTCGCGACGGCCGTTATATTTCGCAAGTTGGTTCGTTAGAATCTGGCTCTATGGTGGAACCGGTACGGGTCGGATTGGCTAAGGAGCCAGTGAATTCAAAGACTATTTGGCTCTATCACAAAACAACGCGCCGCGAAGTTTATGTGAACGCACGCGCTTCACGACCAGATTGTGATGAGGTGCTTTTGTGGAATGAACATGGCGAATTGACCGAAGCTGGCACCTCTAATATTGTCCTTGAGTTGGATGGCGATTTGTTTACGCCACCGGTATCATCTGGTTTGTTAGCCGGCACGTTTCGCGAATTTTTATTGGGCAACGGCCGTATCCAAGAACGTACCTTAACCATCGCAGACTTGAATCGCTGCGAACAAATCTATTTAATCAACTCAGTCCGCAAATGGCGGCGTGCAGAGCTAGTGAATCAATTTAAATGACCCGGATAAAAGGAAATATGGATGAAAAATTTATCCTGAGTTTCTTTGTATCTGCGGCCTCAATTGTTTATTAGACTTTGTGCCTTTGCGGTACATCAATTCAGGAAAAATCATGCAGAAAATTTTAATCACAGGTGGCGCAGGCTATATCGGCAGCCATACCGCCTTAGAACTATTAAAAGCTGGCTATGAAGTGGTTGTTGTCGATAATTTGAGCAACAGTAAGTTGGAATCGCTCAAACGCGTCCAAGAACTCACCGGCAAAACCTTAACCTTTTATCAAGTTGATATCCGTGACCAGGCCGCGCTTGACGCTGTGTTTACGGCAGAAAATGTAGCTGCTGTGATCCATTTTGCAGCACTCAAGGCGGTTGGTGAATCAGTCGAGAAACCGCTTGAATATTACAAAAACAATATCAGCGGTACACTGGTTTTGTGTGAAGTGATGCGTGATCATGGCGTCAAAAATATGGTGTTTAGCTCTTCGTGTACGGTATATGGAGAGGCCGACGAGATTCCCGTGACAGAAGATGCGCCCTTAAAACGGGCGACGAATCCATACGGCCGTTCCAAACAAATCATGGAAGATATTCTGCAAGA
>JAGRDI010000149.1:0-1034 GCA_020432765.1 Anaerolineales bacterium
TTGTATGCAGTCATCGACAAACCGGACACGTTCCTGGTCTCGGCAACACGTTTAGGCGGTTTGCACGGTTACGGCACGGAAGGCGCTACGGCTCCACTGGGCGGTGGTGTGGTTGGCTTCACTAAGGCGTATAAACGCGAACGAGGTGATGTATTGGTGAAGGCGGTGGACTTTGAGGCGAATGGCAAAACGGCCGTTCCCGCAGAACTCCTGATTGCCGAAACCCTCAGCGATCCCGGCGTTGTCGAAGTTGGCTACTGCCAAGACAAACGCTTTGCGATTACTCTGGTTGAAGAACCGGCGGTTGATGGCAGTGAGGGATTGACGCTTGACAGCGAGACCGTCTTCCTGGTCACCGGCGCGGCCGGCGGCATCACCAGCGAGATTATCGCTGACCTGGCGAGCGCCTCTGGGGGTATTTTCTATCTGCTCGACCTGGTCGCTGAACCGGATCGGAATGATCCTAAGATTGCCCAATTCCGCAGCGACAAAGATGCACTGCAAAAGACATTGATCGACGAAGCCAAAGCGGCAGGCGAACGGCCGACACCGGTTGTAATCAACAAACGTTTGATGACCGTTGAACGAGATGAAGCGGCCTTGCGTGCCATCGAAACGGTGGAAGCGGCAGGCGGCACAGCCCATTACTACAGCGTCAACCTGCTCGACAATGCGGCGGTAACGGCCGTTGTTGATGATGTTCGCGAAAGATACGGCCGTATTGACGTGCTCGTGCATGCAGGCGGCATCGAAATCAGCCGCGCATTGCCCGACAAAGACCCCGGCCAATTTAACCTGGTCTATGACATTAAAGCCGACGGTTTCTTCAGTTTATTGAAAGCGGCGCAGGGCATGCCTATTGGCGCAACCGTTAGTTTTAGCTCGGTTGCCGGACGTTTCGGCAACAGCGGCCAAACCGATTACAGCGCGGCCAATGATTTGCTGTGCAAAATCACCAGCAGTCTGCGTTCGTGGCGACCTGAGACCAAGGGTATCGTCATTGACTGGACAGCCTGGGGCGGTATCGGCATGGC
>JAGRDI010000149.1:1167-10896 GCA_020432765.1 Anaerolineales bacterium
GCGTTGGGCATTATGGTTGCCGAGTTTGATGAAACGGGCGGTCTGGATGTTGAAAAAGCCAACGTCTGGCTCAAGGAA
Source organism: Anaerolineales bacterium (assembly GCA_020432765.1). Lineage (GTDB taxonomy): Bacteria > Chloroflexota > Anaerolineae > Promineifilales > Promineifilaceae > JAACFF01. The sequence continues at coordinate 1,246 of JAGRDI010000149.1, forward strand.
ACATTGGGCGACATGCTGATGATTGGGGAAATCAAGGCCGCCAAACTATATGGTGGTTTGGAAGTGGAAACGACACTCGATCCGAACGTTCAGCCTTTCCTCTACGACCACGCGATGGACGGCACGCCGCTGCTGCCTGGTGTGATGGGCACGGAGACATTCTCCGAATTGGCTCTGACATTAGCGCCTGGCTTCGTGATTGCCGATATTGCCAACGAACAGTTTGAGGCTCCGTTCAAATTCTATCGCATGGAACCGCAAACACTGTATCTGAATATGTTTGCCCGTCCGATGGAAGATTGCACGCTGGTCGCTTATGGACAGATTAAATCCAAACGTGAATTGGCTAAACCCGGACTGGCTCCGCAAGAGAAAACGCACTTCACAGTTGAGGTACATCTCACACAAGAGCCGCTAGACATGCCCTCCGCAGCATTTGAGCCGCCGGCAGCCGAAGCATTGGCAATTCCCGCCGAGGATATCTACAAGGTGTACTTCCATGGTCCGGCTTACCAGGTTTTGGAAAGTGTGCAGGCGAATGCCCACAGCGCGATTGGTCTGGTTGCAGACGATATGCCACCGAGTATGGAACCCAGCCATACTGCTTCAGTGATGGCACCACGCTTGATTGAAGCTTGTTTCCAGACGGCTGGCGTATGGGATATTGAAGTAAACGGCCGTATGGCGCTCCCGCTCGCGATAGGGTCAGTCAACACCTATCGTCAAATGGAAGAAGCTGAAAGCCGGCTCTACGCAGTGGTACAGGTTATCGAAGATGGCGCAGCCTTCAACGGTCAAGTCGTCGATGAAAGCGGCAATGTGTATGTGACCCTGAATGGTTATCGTACGGTGGCTTTGCCGGGGAAGGTTTCTTTTTAGTTAAAAAGATGCAGAGCTGCAGGGTTGCAGAGTGACCATGCGACCTTGCACTTTGTCCCTTTGCAGCTTTGCCCATGATCCATTGGTTACTTCAAACCCGGGCGGCACATCCTGATTTAGCACGTGGTGTGCCGCCTGTTAGATTATTGAGTGCGGCGGAAACGGCCGTGTTCAATGCATTAAAAACAGAAAAACGCAGACGGGATTGGTTGTTGGGGCGTTGGACAGCGAAGCAGTTGATTCAGACAGTAGTCAAACAAGAGAAGAACGTAGCAATCGCTTTGGAAGACTTTTCTATTTTGGCTGGGGCTGATGGTGCACCAATAATCAACAGCCAATGGCCAATCGTCAATGGACAATGGTCAATTTCGATTAGTCATGCTCGTGAGACGGCTTTTTGTGCATTGGTAGAACAGCCGTCCTGGCCGATTGGTGCTGATATTGAATGGATCGAGCCGCGCAGCGAGCGGTTTGTGACTGATTATTTTACAAAGGTGGAGCAGGCGCTCATTGCTGAAACAAGATCGGAAAGGCGTGATTTGTTGGTAACGGCCGTATGGAGTGCCAAAGAAGCCGCGCTGAAAGCGATTCATCAGGGTTTGAAAGTGGACACTCGCTGCGTCACTTGTCTGCCCAATTTAGCAATGACAGATGATGATTGGATGCCATTTGTTATGCAATGGGATCCCAGACGCATTCAAAATCCTCCAACTTTACATGGTTGGTGGCGTCAGCACAATAATTTTGTACTCACAATAACAGCGCAGCCAAAGCAGCTTGTACGGTCAATCTTTCAATGACAGCACGACCGGGCGAAGGACAGCTAGACTAAATAACAGGAGAACGGACATGATTCGAGAAATGAGTTCCTATATTGAGGAACTACATGAACGACAGAGCATCTCTGAGGGAGACGAAAAGAGTATCGCACGCCAACACAGCAAGGGTCGTTTGACAGCACGCGAGCGCGTTGATTTGCTTTTTGATGCCGGCACATTTACCGAAATCGATACGCTGGTTTTACCGCGTTACGATGAATATGTAGGCGGTAAAAAATCGCAATACGGTGATGGTGTGGTGACTGGTTTTGGCCTGGTAAACGGCCGTCGTGTGTTTGTCGCGTCGCAAGATGCTGGTGTGATGGGTGGGTCATTAGGCGAAATGCATGCCAACAAAATTGTCAAGGCGATGCGTATGGCCATCAAATATGGCTGTCCTTTTATCGCCATTAACGATTCCGGCGGCGCACGTATTCAAGAAGGGGTTGACAGCCTGGGCGGATATGCACGCATATTCGATGCCAACTGTGAAGCTTCTGGCGTCATCCCACAAATTTCGGTCATCATGGGGCCTTGTGCCGGTGGTGCTGTTTATTCACCCGCATTGACTGATTTCGTTTTCATGACCCAGCAGAGTTATATGTTCATCACCGGCCCGAATGTAGTGAAGGCTGTCATGCAAGAAGATGTCAGTTTTGAAGAACTCGGTGGCGGTTTAATGCACAGCCAGGAAAGTGGCGTGTGCCATTTCCTTACCAGTGATGATCGCGAATGTCTCAATCGCGTAAGAAACTTGCTTAGTTTCTTACCGGGCAACAACCAGGACGATCCACCCTACATTCCTCCGTTGGATGATCCTGAGCGTTTGTGTCCTGAATTAGAGAAATTGGTGCCCACAGATCCATCCAAATCATATGATGTGCGTCAGGTAATCACGAGTGTGGTTGACGACGGCCGTTTCTTTGAAGTCCATCAACTCTGGGCCGAGAACATGGTTGTAGGCTACGCCCGACTCAATGGCTATGTTGTAGGCATTGTTGCCAACCAACCGATGGTTCTGGCTGGGTGCATCGATATCAAAGCATCCATCAAAGCAACGCATTTCATTCGCGTTTGTGATGCTTATAACATTCCAATTATTACTTTGCAAGACGTACCCGGCTTCCTGCCTGGTCGTGAGCAAGAATTTGGCGGCATCATCCGTAACGGCGCACGCATGATCTATGCATATAGTGAAGCGACTGTACCCAAATTGATGATGATTTTGCGCAAAAGTTATGGTGGCGCCTATTGTGTGATGAGCAGCAAAGGATTACGCGGTGATTTAATTTATGCATGGCCAAATGCAGAAATTGCGGTTATGGGCGCTGAAGGGGCTGTCAATATCCTCTTCCGACGGGAAGTAGACTCGGCCGAAAACCCCGCCGCCCGCCGCCAAGAACTGGTCGCGGATTACGAAAAGAAATTTAATAATCCTTATGTCGCTGCTTCGCGTGGCTTGATTGATGATGTTGTTGAACCACGTGATACACGCCGCCTGCTGATCAAATCCTTAGAATTAACTTTATCTAAACGCGAACGCCGCGAACCACGCAAACACGGTATTTCACCGATGTAGTTGATTTGTCTGGTAGTTGCGCTTTATTCGACCACCAGATTACCAAACTATAGGACTGTATCTATGTTTAAGAAAATTTTGATCGCTAATCGTGGGGAAATCGGGGTAAGGATTGTACGTACCTGCCGTGAAATGGGTATTAGTACAGTGGCATTATATACGCTCGAAGATCGCGGATCTTTGCATGTACGTCTCGCGGATGAGTGTGTACAACTTAATTCTGCCGCTGATTTTGTTGATCCGGAGATAATCCTGGATATTGCTTTGAGCAAAAGGGTTGATGCCATTCACCCTGGTTATGGGTTTTTGGCCGAAGAAGCCGAATTTATTCGTGCTTGTGATAGTTCCGGAATTACTTTTATTGGACCGCCTGCAGATATTGTGGAACCATTACGAGACAAAATCGCGGCGCAGGAAAGAGCATATGCCGCTGGTATTCCAACATTAAAACATTCAAACCAATCATATAGTGAAGAAGAATTTGATGCCTTGGAAACGGCCGCTGCTGCAATCGGCTATCCGGTCATCATCAAATCATGCAGTGGCGGACGTGGGCGTGGTGAACGTTTAACCAAATCCCCCAAATATTTGCGTGAAGCTGTGCGCCAGGCGGCGGTTGTGGGCAAGGCTGTTTATGGCGATAAACGTGTCTATTTGGAGAAGGCGATTTTGCCCGCCTTCCAAGTCGGTGTGCAAGTTATGGCTGACAAAAAAGGGAATTTGATTCATTTAGGTGAGCGCGAAGGTTCCATTTTACAAAAGGGGCAAAAGATTGTTGAAGAAGCCCCAGCCAGTTGTCTGAATACTGAGCAACGCGAAAAAATTTGGCAGGCTGCATTAGATATCGCACGTTTGTTTAACTATGAAAATATTGGCACAGTTGAGTTTATTGTCGATGCTTCGGGTAATTTCTACTTCAGCGAAGTGAAAGCACGTATTCAAGTTGAACATCCACTTACTGAAAAATTGACCCGCATCGATTTAGTACGTGAGCAAATTCGTATTGCGGCTGGTGAACCATTGCCAATGGTACAAGAGGACGTGTGGTTGGGTGGCTCCGCGATGATGTGTCGTGTGCGTACCAATGATCCTTGGCGTAATTTCATGCCCAGCCCAGGCAAAATAAAAAAAGTCCGGCTTCCCAGTGGTCCAGAGGTGCGTGTCGATACGTATGTTTATTGCCAATGTGATGTGCCGGGCGCATTCGACCCACTGATTGCAAAATTAACTGTGTGGGCTAAAGATCGCGAGATGTGTCGCCTCCGTATGCAGCGGGCCCTGGAAGATTTTACGATTATTGGCACGCCGACTAATTTGCCAGTCTTACAAAACATTGTCGCCGCACCAGAATTTAGATCAGGCAATTATTCGACACAATACCAGATAAAACTATTCGATAAATCGATAGGTGATGAACCAGATGACCATTTGCGCGATCTTGCTGTCGCCGCAGCGATTAGCTATATACGCCGCAATCAACTATTTAATCCTAAAGCGTCTGAACGTCTGCAAGGCGGCTGGCACCAAACCAGTCGACGGCTGCCACAATAGGGAAGATGAACTATGAGCAAAATTGAAGTGAAAATTGACGGTCACTGCTTTGAAGTTGAACTTACTATGTCCCCACAGTGTGGTGGCATATGCTCAGCCGAAGTAAATGGCGAAACAGTACAACTTGTCATCCCAGATTTGGACGGTTCTCCAGACGAAATGGAATGGGTGGTGATAGATGACCGCCCTTATGAATTAACACTGAGCGAAAACCTAAACTGGATTAAAGCGTACAGCGGTCTGCATAAACTGGACATTCAAGATATGGATGCGGCCGTGACACGGCCACACAGCGGCGACGGCCGTATTAAAGCGCCTATCCCCGGATTAATCACGCGCATTTTGGTGCAGCCCGGTGATAAAGTCAAAGCGGATCAAACGTTGTTGGTGTTAGAAGCAATGAAAATGGAGAATGAGGTACGTGCACCCTTTGACGGTGTTGTCAGATCGATTCAAGCAACACCAGGACAGACTGTTTTACGCAACGATGTATTGGCAGAGGTGAAATAAGTGAAGCGTGATGATCATCACGCTTCACCTTTTAATCATCACAATTTAATTTTAAAAATCGAAATCTGCCTCCTCAAAATCATTGTAGGCGTATTTATCTTCGGCCGGCAGATCGCTACCGTCATCATCGATCCACATCTCGTCATCCTCGAAGGCCCACTCTAGTACAATAGGGCTAGTTTGTACAACTTCTAGCATATCTTCACACTCGGGACAAGTGATTAATTGTCCTCTGTGCGGCTGCCGCTTGAACCGGATTTGCGTATCGCAACCGGGGCAATATGCGGCGATTTTGCTATTATCAGATTTTGGCATAACGATATTCCTTCATTGCGCGGATTTTTCTCCGCCACTATTTTTGATTATTTATAGTTTAACGAGGTAGTGTGCAAAATCTGTGTTAAGTTTGTGCAAAATTGGGGGGTAAAATTGACACGGCCGTTTCAAATCCGTGTCAATCATTTTCAGACGTAGGCATAATTTCAAAGCGGTAGCCAATGCCGGGTATCGTTTGGATATAGCTTAAAACTTCTGGATTAATTTCCAAACGACGACGCAACCGGCGCACCAAGCCACGGACAAGCTCACGATTGCCAGTACCACTGTAGCCCCAAACACGCTCAACAATCGTGTCGACTGGAATTACCTGCGCACGGTTTGTCATCAACAAATAAAGCAGACGAAATTCTAGGGGTGAGAGACGCTGCTTGGGCGCATCAGCAATGCGAATGATACGTGTTGTTGGGTTGAGGGTTAATTGACCGGCTTGTAAGCTTGGCAGGATAGTAACGGGCACGGTGCCGGCACGCCGCAAGAGCATTTTTACGTAACGGGTGAGAAGTCGAGGAGCCAACGGCCGTTTCAAAACTAAATCTACACCGATATCCAGCCAACCGCATTGCTGATCTTCTGTAGGTGCTTCCGCAAACAAGATGAGTGGGGCTTGTGTAACTGACCGGATACTTTGTAACTGATCAAGCAGGTGCGGTTGATTATCTTGTGATAATAAAATTAAATCAACAGGTTGGTCTGATAACAACATTGTGATTTGATCAAGATCGACACGGGCAGCAACGGTAAGTCCCATGCGCCGTAAAATGAAACTGAAAAAATCCCGATCTTCCACATCCATCGCAATGACCACAGCACGCATTGGCTTCAAAACTCCTCATTCCTAATCATATCTTGCATAATTGTGTCGTCTTTTTATCGTTTTGTCAGGACACAGCTTTGATTTTCAACAATTGTGCATCCGCAGCAACTGCGTCGCCTGCCTGAAAATAAATCTCAACCACAACGCCAGCAGCAACGCTGCAAATGGTATGCTCCATTTTCATCGCTTCGAGTTTCATAAGTGGCTGCCCAGCGGTTACTGCTTGCCCCACGTCAACCAGTACCGCCAATACAGAGCCCGGCATGGGGGCACGCAGAGAGCCGCCTACGTTCGCTGTTGTTTGTGGTTTGGGCAGCAAAGATACGGCCGTTGCCACAACTATACCCGCAGATGTGTGTATCCACCATATTTTTTGGTCAGAAAAACTTATGCTGCGTGTTGTCGAAGCAGCTGTAATACACCGCCTATGTCCATTCAGCGAAAAGACAATGCGGCTGGGTGTTCTGCTGTGTAACGTGACCGAGTGACTTTTTTCGGGAGCCCTAGACAGGGTGATAGCAAATTGATCTTGTATATGTTTATCGGGCGTAACTGCCACAGTGATGGGTTCTTCATTCTCCACAAGAGCATAGCGGTACAGCAACGGCCGATTCACATTGTTGCGCCAATAGCCAGCATTGCCTTTTATTTGAGGATGATCCACAAATTGTGCCAGCGAAGCGGCAATCAATGCCTGCGTTACATCACCTGAGCCCGGCTGCCAATTAGACATGTGGTCTGTAATGAAATCCGTATTTATTTCGCCAGATAGAAAAGCAGGCTGTCTTAAAATATCCTGCAAAAATGCCAGATTTGTCGTGCTGCCAAGCAACACAGCCGTTGTTAATGCACGCTGCAAGCGCCGCACGGCCGTTCTGCGATTTGCGCCATGAGCGATAACTTTTACTAACATAGGGTCATAATGGACGGATATAGAATCTTGGGATTTGATGCCGCTTTCCACACGAATGCCCGCGCCTTCTGGCGGCTGCCAGCATATAATGTCGCCAGTTACCGGCAAGAAATCCTTTGCCGGATTTTCAGCATAAATGCGGGCTTCAATGGCATGTCCTTGTAGTTGGATGTCTTTTTGCTGCCAGGGTAATGTTTCACCCTCGGCAATGCGAATTTGCCATTCCACCAAGTCAATGCCGGTAACCATCTCCGTTACAGGATGTTCGACTTGTAAACGGGTGTTCATTTCGAGGAAATAAAACGAATTGTCTGGTTCGAGCAGGAATTCTATCGTTCCAACGTTACTGTAACTGATGGCTTTGGCGATGGAAACGGCCGTTGTGCCCATTTTTGCGCGTAATTCAGGTGACAAAACTGGTGTTTCTTCTATTATTTTCTGGTAGCGTCGCTGAATCGAACATTCACGTTCGCCTAAATGTACGATATTACCCTGTGTATCACCCAAAATCTGAATTTCGACATGCCGTGTCGTGAGCAGCGCTTTTTCCAAAAGCAGTTCATCCGACCCAAAAGCTTGTAAAGCTGCACGCCGTGCTGCACGCAGCGCGGCGTGCAGCTCAGCCGAATTAGCAACAACATGCATGCCTTTACCACCACCACCCGCAGCCGCCTTTACCATGACCGGATAACCAATTTGTACTGCTTCCTGAAGAAAACGCGAATCGGATTGGTCTGCACCCCCATATCCTGGAATGGTGGGCACATCGACTGTTTTTGCCAGCGCTTTGGCGGCGTTTTTATTGCCCAGCGCTGCTAAAACATCGGCGGTCGGTCCGATGAAAACCAATCCTGCTGCATGACAAGCGTGCGCAAAAGCGGCATCTTCGGCCAAAAAGCCAAAACCGGGATGGATCGCATTGACATTGGCAAGTTGGGCAGCCTTGATGACATTATCACTGACCAGATAAGATTCAACAGCAGGAGCGGAGCCAATAAAAACGGCTTCATCCGCTAATTGTACATGCAGCGCATTTGCATCAACCTCTGAATAAACCGCAACCGCACGAATGCCTAAACGCCGACAACTACGAATAATGCGACAGGCGATTTCGCCGCGATTAGCAATCAGAATTGAGGTAATCATGCTGTAAACAATATCTGTTTTTGAGCAAGAATACAACCGATTATTTTACATTGATTCGGTGATCTTATTGGACAAGCCGGTGGGTGTCGATAGAAAGAGAAATCAAAAGCATGTCTGGCATTTTACTGCTGCCAGACATGCTCAGTGAATTTAAGCAGGAGAGGCAGCCTCAAAGAAACTCGGTAACGCTAAGTCGGCTTGTCCATTTTGGGTTACAGGCCCTGTAGACAGCGTATGCAAATCACTCGACATAGGTGTGCTAAATGTGTTTTCGACAATACCGGGTAATAATTCATAAATGGAACCGCCAATGATCTGTTCAAAATATTGTTGCAGATCAAACGTGGCTTGCCATCTAGGAATGGTATATTCGTTGACACCATGCCGCAGGGAAATATCGACAAGGCGTTTTTCGATTAAGCAGAAACCGGTAGGCAGCGCCAATGCATCACAAAGTTGAATGAGGCGATCGTAATCGTTGTATTCGGTGTCGGCCAGGAAACCAGCAACAAATGCGACATCTTCCGGTGGACAATCCCACACGCCGGCATGGGCATGCACATTTTTGATCGGGAATGAATGTGTGAGACAAATGCGTGCAGAATCAGAATACCCCAGTGGCTCTAAATAGCGGTAACCGTCGATTGTGTGCCGCATGTTACTTTGGCCTGTGCGACGGCCGATGTCATGCAATAAACCTAAAATATAGGCAACATTTGAATCTAGTTGGGGGTGATGACTGGCAATGATTTCGGCTCCGAGGGCAACATATTGCGAATGGTCATACCAACCACCAGGGTTGTCTTGACCACTTTGATATAATAAATCTTCAGCTTCATAGCGGGTTGGGATGGCGTCCATATTTTTATCTCCATTACATACTCAGTTACTTCCTTCGCCTTGCGCCTTAGGCAATAATTATCAAATGTTCAGCTAGGATACAAATTGATTTATCCTTCTTGACAGTATAAGTTTTGCGGCGAGTTTAAGCCGTTTATTTTGTGTGAATTTTCGAGGCGGGTTGTATGATTGTTAAACGGCCGTTTCCCATTCGGCCACAGACGTATTACATGGCGCCCGAGGCTCTACAGCGTTGGTTCGC
>JAGRDI010000149.1:10911-14688 GCA_020432765.1 Anaerolineales bacterium
GTTCGCTGTAAGCGTTAATTTTTATCAAAGATTACGCAGATGAAAAAAATCTGTGCAATACTTCGGCTATGCTCAGCACTAGTCTGCACAATCTTTGATGGTTTGGTTATTGGCTGTACCACGTTATGCAATATGCATTACGCACCAGGCTCCAATACCTCAAACATCCACACAATCCGCTAATTGAGGGGTGTGCATACTAAATTACCAGAGGTAGCTTAAACAAAATACCTCATTGTGAGATATGTCACACAATGGATTCCCGCATTCGCGAGAATGACACTCGAGTGCAGAGGCTGCACACCCCTCAGCTAATTGCTGACGCGGGTAAACACGTAAATGGCATTGACTCCTTTGTCGGTGATGATCATTGTCTGGCCATCGGGGGCAAAATCGACACCGGCATACGAGGCCTGGTCGGCGGGGGTGAAGGTGAAACTAAAGCCGGGCAAGGCGTCACTGACCGCGCCGGTGGCCGGATTGACACGGTAGACCTTATCATCCCCAATATCGACGATAAACAGATCGCCTGTCATCGGGTCGGTGGCAATGCCGTCCGGGCCGGGCAGCGGTGCATTGGTGCTAACGGCCGTTAACGCGCCATCCGCCTGCACTCGATAGATAATCCCATCGCCATCATCTTTGTCATCGACCAGGTAGACATCGTTGATGCCGATGGTGATGTCGTTGGCATCGACTAACGTGCCGTTGTCTGTGTGCACGGCCGTTTCTCCTTCGGCCACGCTGGGCGAAAAACGCCACACTTCATCCGGGCCGCTGACGCCGCGGTCGACGACCAGACCGTCGCCGGGCGCAATCACCGTGCCGTTGTAGAGCGCCGGGGCAAAAGCCATGCCAACCGGGTCATCGTCGCCGCTGTGGAAGCCGCTCACCCAGGTTGTGCGCCCCGTACTGCCGAAATCAGTGCGGTAAATCTCGCCGACATTGCCTTCGGAAGCGAATATATTGCCCGTTTGGGGATCCACCGCCACCGCCGCAATACGGTCGCCGGCCGCCAGCAGCGTGGCGCTGTCATCAGACTCAATGCGATAGAGACCATCCGTGGCGGTGTCGTAACGACCCACGTAGATCAAGCCGTCCAACGGGTTGTAGTGCGCCGCCTGCGGGTTGTTGAAAGCGATGGTGCGGCTGAGGTTCCAACTGCCATAGCTGCCAGCAGTGCCCGCGGCCAGGGGAAAGGTAAACTCACATTTTTTGTTGGACACGGGCCCTGCGCCCCCTTGGGGCGTGATGCCGCGCACAAAATAACAATGGTTGTTGGCTACACTGCCTGCCGCGCCGCCATGGAACCAATGGTCGGGATGCAGGGTTGGCACAACGACAACGCCGGGATCGTCGGGCTGGAAGTAGGGCGCTAGACTGTGCAATATCTCGTAGCCGGCGTAAGTGCCCGCCTGGGGCGGCCATGACAACAGCACATCATAGCCGCTCACAGCAATGGCCAGCGCCAACGGTTGGAAGGCAATGGCCCCGCCACATTGAAAACCTGAGCACAGATTGAGACCGCTGACGCCCTCGCTGACGATCCCGCTCAGCGGCTGGCCGACAGTTGATTGCAGCACAAGGCCCGTTCCTTGCACCTGCCCACCCCCGCTGCTCATCACGGAGCGGGGGATTGTTTCGCCGGTTAAGGCAAAGGTCAGCATGCCGGTCAATAAAAGCAGTGTCAGCACCGCCAAACATACACGCAACACTTTTGATTTCATCGCTTATCCTTCCCCCGGGACACCGGGTGTGTCCTCGGTTATGGCCTGCTCCAAGGCAGTGAGACGCGCTTCCATTGCCGCTAATTGGGCGTCGCGTGCTTGCAGCAGCGCCTGCCAGATGGCGTCATAGGGCAGACCGACCAGCGCCAACACCTGACCGCCGTCAGCGGCCGGCTCTAGGGCAACCCCGACAACCTGGCTGACCTGCTCAGCACGTAAGGCCGCCAGCGGCACGGCCGTACCCCAGCCATCATTCAGCCCGGAAGCGACGATGTAGTCGCCCACCTGCACGTCACCACGCACCTGCACGGCAACCTGGCCCATTAAGGCGACCAGCGCCATCTCTTGCGTTGGCTCGTCACCCACCGCATTGCCCACAAACCCGGCCGCCGTGGAAACGACAAACAGGCGTTCAGCGCCTGCGGTTTGCTGGCTGATATGTCCTTGTGACAGACCAACAACAGCGCCTGGCTCGATTTTTTCTGCCAGGTTTGCCAAAGGTAAATATTCCGCAAAATCAGCGCCACCGGTTTTATAGATCACGCCACCGGCACCATTGCCTTCGACGGAACCGACGCCACCATCTGCGTCGGTAAAGGTGATATAGTTTGCGCTACTGCCGGGATCGATCTGGTTGGTGATTTTCAAGGCCAGGACATCGGGACCACTGCCATAATCCGTGGCGTTGTTTTCAATGGCCACGACATGCTCGGTCATATTGGCCCCCCCATTGCGGGCGGCGACCACATGCAGCTGCGTGGCGGGAGCATTGGTGCCCACGCCCATGCCGCCATCTGCTTCGATGAGAAATTGGTCGACGCCGGTTGAGTCAAAGTAACTATAGGAGCTGTCTGACCAGACAAAAGCGCCGTTGTGGAGCGCACGAGCAAGGTGCCCGGCCGCATAACTGTAATCTCCGGCAGCTACGTTATCTGCACCCCCGCCCACGGTAGCAAAATCCCCAGTAGCCTTGTTAAATATACCGCCTCCCACAGTAGCATAATTATCTGTAGCCTCATTAAATATACCGCCCCCCACGGTAGCATATTTCTCAGTAACATCGTTATACATACCACCACTAATAGTTGAGCCGAATGCACCAGCCCGAATTTCATTGGAGAATGGATTGGCTGTAATATTGGGGGCTAACTCACCAAGGCTTGGATCAAATGCAGGAGCAAAGCGCATAACGGCCGTATCGCTCATTACCAAAGTCAACGTAACCGCATCGGTCGTGCCTAATTTGTGGGTGGCCGGGTCTGTGCCGCTGTTGCCATCTAGCGACCAGGCATTGGCGGCTTGCAGGGCGTAGGGAACGGCCGTGAACGGCTGGCGCGGCAAATCCACAAACCCGCCGCCGCTGTTGACGCTCACCTGCAAATAACGGTCAGGGTCGCTGAACAGGTCTGCATCGATGGGCGTGAAACTGCCCAACTGGACGGTGAAATAACCCTCGTTCACCGGCACATTAAGTTGGAGTTCGCTCCACAGGGGGCTGCCACCCGTCAGGGCAGCGTAGATGCCAAATTCCAGGTCGGGCGCGCCGTTGATGGGCTGCCCGCTGTCATCGGTCAGGTAGCCCTGGTAACTGATCAGGTTGGGCGTGCCGCCTGCCTGCATTTGCGGCTCTAAGGCGCGTGTATTGGCCAAAACGCCCCAGAGGGCCAGCGCCGCCCCCAAAGTAAACAATACCACTGTAAAAATCGTCGTCTTTTTGCGCATGAATCTCCTCCAGAAATGATGTTGGGTTGGGGCGAGACGATTGGGAATTACGTTTACCAGGCAAAGGGTCTCTGCTCCCAAGCGTCTCGCCCATGTGTCTGATAATAACATCTACTTGTCTTACCCATCATGGACAACCGGAGCCAGCGAAAACTGTGGAACGCGAAACGGCCGTGCAAGTCATCGTTCCCTGCCATGTTTGACCTGGACCAGGGCTTGGGGTGATAAACCGCGAGTTACTAATCTCAACGGGACCTGGACCACCAGCGTTAATAACAGACAAGTCGTCGCCTTCTAAAGTTGCACGCGTAATTGTTGTGGAAGGGAA
>JAGRDI010000150.1 GCA_020432765.1 Anaerolineales bacterium
GAACAATTTGACAATCAAACTTAACCAATACACTTGATCATGTATTTTATAAACGCAGTACAGGTGTCATTTCATTACTTCACCAAACTTAGCATTGGGTTGAACATAGAAGAAGACTTGTCAGGTTTTATGAGCAACTTACTCACACTCCACTCGTGGTAGAAACCTGACAAGTCTAGAATTTGCCAGATTCTTTTTACTTAATAAAGAGCATTTCCTGATATGTGGGCAGCGGCCACATATCATCTGCTACCAGATTTTCCAATGTATCAGCAATCTTACGTACTTCGCCCATCGCGGGCACAACCGTGAAACAAGCATGTTTTGCTTCTGCACGCAAGCCATCTGCATGCTGACCATTTAGTTTTTCCAATTGATTCACAGCACCCAGCAACGCCTTGCTGCAAGACACGATCTCACTTAACAGTTCACTGTCACCTTCAATGCCAACCGCCTGCAGATTAGCCAACGAACCGGCCAATTCACCTTGATATCGTATCACAGTTGGGTAAATCATCGTGCGTGCAATTTCAACCGTCAAATTAGCCTCAACATTGATCGCCATTACATATTGCTCCAGGTAAACGTCCAAGCGACTTTCTACCTCGCGTTCAGTCATGACGCCGTATTTTTCAAAGAGCGCAATCGCTTCAGGGCTGGCAATTTCTGGCAGCGCATCATAAGTCGTGCGTAAATTAGGCAATCCACGTACTTCTTCGGCTTCTTTATGCCATGCTTCTGAGTAGCCATCACCATTGAAAATGATACGGTCATGTTCGGTGATAATTTCATGTAAAACAGCTTGCACAGCTTGATCAAAATCGCCTTCGGCGCTTTCCAATTTAGTAGCGATGTAATCAAGAGATTCAGCCACAATCGTATTTAATACCATCAATGGGCCGGCAATCGATTGGTTGGAACCCACAGCGCGGAACTCAAACTTATTGCCCGTAAATGCGAAGGGGCTTGTTCGATTACGATCACCGGAATGCTTGGGCAGTGGCGGTAATGTATCAACACCAATGTTCAAGAAATCCTGTGATACGGCCGGTTTGGGGCCACCTACCTTAATCTGTTCAAATATGTCGCTCAACTGATCGCCCAAAAAGATTGAGATGATCGCTGGTGGCGCTTCATTGGCCCCGAGACGATGATCGTTACCAGCAGAGGCAATGACCGATCGTAACAACGAGGCATATTTATCTACCGCACGGATCGCGGCAGCACAGAAAATCAGGAAGCGTGCATTTTCCACGGGGCTGTCCCCAGGCTCAAGCAGATTGCCTTGAGTCGCATTGCCAAACGAGAAATTAACATGTTTACCGGAACCATTAACACCAGCAAATGGCTTCTCATGCATAATAGCAGTCAGGCCATATTTCTGGGCAACCTTGTCTAGTGTGGTCATCATCAATTGCTGATGATCAGTGGCGACATTAGCATTTTCATACACAGGTGCGACTTCATATTGCGAAGGGGCAACTTCATTGTGACGCGTTTTGACCGGAACACCCAATTTGTATAGTTCGCGTTCAACCTCAAGCATACAGGCCAAAACACGTTCTGGAATTGCGCCAAAGTAATGATCATCAAATTCCTGACCTTTAGGCGGGGCAGCACCAAATAGGGTACGACCGGCCGTCAACAAATCGGGCCGTGCATAATAAAAGTTTTGATCGATGAGGAAATATTCCTGTTCCGGCCCGGCGGTAGCAGTTACCATTGCGCCATCATCATCGCCAAATAACTTGAGAATGCGTTGGGCTTGCTGATTAAGTGCCTTCATCGACCGTAATACTGGGGTTTTCTTATCCAACGCCTCGCCTGACCAAGATACAAACGCAGTCGGAATACACAAAGTTGTCCCATTGGGATTTTCCAATATATAAGCCGGACTGGTTACATCCCATGCGGTATAACCACGGGCCTCGAACGTGGGACGAATGCCACCAGTGGGGAAGCTAGAGCCATCCGGTTCACCCTGAATCAATTGTGATCCAGAAAACTCTGCGATTGCGCTGCCCCCGCCATTTGGCGAGAGAAAACTATCATGCTTCTCGGCTGTACGACCAGTCAACGGATAAAAAACATGGGCATAATGGGTCGCGCCTTTGTCGATGGCCCAATCTTTCATGGCTGTTGCCACGACGTCTGCCGTTGAAGTATCCAGTTTTTCGCCTTTCTCAATGGTGTTTAACAATGATTTGTAAACAGCCTTAGGGAGGCGGCTTTTCATTACCGATGTACTAAACACATTAGATGCAAATAAATCACCAGTTGATGTTTCTGCAAAATTTAACGGTGCAGATATGGGCTGATAATTAATTACTGCTGATATTGCTTTTAGTCTTGCTTCATTTCCACTCATTTGTTGTACTCTCCTTGGAACCAGATAAAATGTATAGATGGGTAGTTTTGCTACCTGGTGTTGCGAGGCGCTTGTGTTTATCGTCTTAGTCGTTGATAGCACAGGCGTCTTGCATTTATGCTTGAGTTCCTCAGCGTATATGATGTCCAAAACAAAAACGCCTTTTCTTGCCTACCGGTGAGGAAATAACCACAAAGTTTGCAAAAAAAGGCGTCTTGGCCTGTCAAATTAATTCGGTTGTTTTACCTTGTGTGAAAATTTACACGATTATCACAAAAGACGCAACCTGCAATTTCATACAAAATATATCTTTGATATGTTGTGCAGTTTTTATGACCACTGCATTCTTTTAAAATTTCAACAAGCTTGCTGGGATTTTCACCCCAGCAAGCTTTTGATTAAAAGATTATTAATTTTTTTTCAAGCTATAACTTGAACCTGAAAAGTCAGTCACCACTTGGTGCGGGGGCAACATTGGCTGAACCACCATCCGCATATGTGGGTTTAAAAGCCAAACTACTCTCGAATTCTGGATAAGATTCAATGCCATGATATGCCATATCAATACCGCTGGCTTCTATCTCGGCAGAAACGCGCAAGCCAATCGTGCGCCGGATAATATAGAACATCAGGAAAGCCATAGGTAGGGTCCATAAGGTAGCGGCTAAGAGCCCGACAACCTGAATACCTAATTGGCTGAACCCACCACCGTGAAGCAATCCCATCCCATCAACGCCCCAGATACCCACAGCCAAGACACCAAAGATACCGTTTAAGCCATGGACAGGAAAAGCGCCAACCGGGTCATCAATCTTTATTTTTTCCATCAAGCCAACACCGAAGTAAGTAATGGCACCTGCGATAACGCCAATCATCAGCGCCCCGGCGGGGGTGACAAACGCGGTAGGGGCAGTGATTGCTACCAGGCCACCCAATGCGCCGTTAAAGGCCATGCTCACATCCCATTTACGGGTGCTGAAATAAGCCAGGAACATCGCAACAATAGCACCAGTTGTTGCCGCAAAGTCAGTGGTAACAACGATAAGCGAAATTGGCAGCGGGTCGGCCGCTAACTGGCTGCCGGGGTTAAAGCCAAACCAACCTAACCATAAAATAAATGTACCGATAGCTGCCAAGGGTATGTTATGGCCACGAATATTGTTTTTGCCAAATTTCTTATCCCGACGTTTGCCAAGCATAATCGTGCCAGCGAGACCGACATAGGCGCCAACAAGGTGAACAACAGAAGAACCCGCAAAATCGACATAGCCTAATTCTGCCAACCAACCGCCTCCCCAGACCCAATGACCAAAAACAGGGTAGATGATTAGACCCGTTAAGAAGCTGTAAGCCAGGTCTGCTTTGAAATCTGTACGTTCAGCCATCAACCCAGAGGCGATAGTCGCCGCTGCTGCACAGAAAGCGAATTGAAAGAAGAAAAAAGCTAATGTAGGGATTGATAACCCTGGATAAACGACGGGAATGCCTTGTAGACCAAACCATTCCATGCCAACAAATGCATTGCCAGCGCCAAACATCAGTCCAAAGCCAAGAATAATGAAGCCAACGGTTGTCATCGTCGTATCCATTAAATTCTCAGCCATGATATTGACCACGTTTTTGGAACGGACAAAACCGGCTTCCAATAAACCAAAACCTGCCTGCATGAAAAAGACTAGGAAAGCGGCAATTAATACCCAGACTGTGTCCAGAGCATTAATCGCAGCCAACTCTTCTTCTTGAGCCAGAGCGGTCTTAGACGAAATAATAAACAAGGCAAGTACAAGAGCGATGTTCAAGACTCTTCGTACGGTTCGAGTGTTACGTTTCATATCAATTCAATCCTCCAAATAAATTATTAGCAAAAAAAAGGACGCCTTCGCAATGGGAAAATTCCCTTATGCAAAAGGCGTCCTGGCCTAATTCGGTATTTTTTTGCAAGTCACTATCAACTTTACCGATGAGATAGCATACGGTCAACCCATCAATTCATACAAAGTTTTTCAGAAGATCTTTGTGCAATATGTATGAGGGCAGGAAACGGCCGTCTCCTCCCAACGTTCAAATTCTTGCAAGAAGAAGCCCTTTTTGCCACATATTCCGGGCAAGCTGTGCATGTTGTACAAGGGACACGAACCATTGTTCTGTAAAACTGTCTCTTCTCAAATGCAGCAGTAAAAAGCTATACTTAAAAGATATTATGACGCAGTGTATCATGGTCTCTATAAGTTAAATTGGCTGTGCGCTTTGTCATTATTTTTAGGAATCATTTTCATTAGTAACGGCCGTTGCTCTAAGCCACTGTTTTCAGTAACGATCGTGAACATTTCCAAATGAGCGAGAAGGAAGAAGCGCATGAACCGACAACCTGACATCTCCCAAAGTTACCTGCAGCCTGCCGGGGTACTCCAAAAACAAGGGCTGTACGACCCCAAGTTTGAGCATGATGCGTGTGGCACCGGCTTTGTAGCCCACATCAAAGGCCAACAATCACATGCTATTGTCGACCAGGCGTTGACTGTGCTTGAAAATATGAGCCATCGCGGCGCAGCCGGCAGCGAACCAAACACAGGCGATGGTGCCGGTATTCTTACTCAAATCCCCCACAAATTTTTCAGAAAAACAACCAAAGATTTAGGAATCAATTTGCCCGGCGTCGGTGATTTTGGCGTAGGTATGGTATTCCTGCCACAGGATGAGCTGCAGCGACAGCAGTGCGAACAACGGTTCGAGCAAATTGTCATCGCCGAAGGGCAAACATGTCTTGGCTGGCGTACCGTTCCAACCGATAACAGTTCACTAGGCGCAACGGCCGTTGCCGCCCAACCTTTCATCCGCCAAATCTTCATCCAAAAAAATCCCAATTTAACAGACCCAATGGCCTTCGAGCGTAAGCTCTATGTCATTCGCAAGCTTGCCGAAAATGCGCCGCGTGAAAATAATCCCTGCGCTGCCTTCTATATCGCCAGCCTTTCCTACAAAACGATTGTCTACAAAGGCATGCTGCTGGCTGAACAAGTACGGCCGTTTTATCCAGACCTCTCTGATCCAGATTTCGAATCTGCAATTGGCCAAATTCACAGCCGCTTTTCGACCAACACCTTCCCCAGTTGGGATCGTGCCCATCCCAATCGTTACATTAATCACAACGGTGAGATCAACACAATTCAGGGCAACGTCAACTGGATGCAAGCGCGTGAAGCAGCACTCGAATCTGATTTATTTGGCGAAGATCTACAACGCATCTTCCCCATCATTCGCACCGAAGGCTCAGACTCGGCCATGTTTGACAATGCTTTGGAGTTTCTCGTTTTAGCAGGACGGCCGCTGCCTTTAGCCGTCATGATGATGATCCCTGAACCATGGTCTAAACACACCACCATGAGTCCGGAAAAACGTGCTTTCTACGAATATTACAGCGCCTTGATGGAGCCGTGGGATGGACCTGCATCCATCGCTTTTACCGACGGGTCGGTTGTGGGTGCTGTTTTGGACCGGAATGGGTTACGGCCATCGCGTTATTACGTTACCAAAGACAACCTCGTCATTATGGCCTCCGAAGTGGGCGTGCTCGACATAGCACCCGAACGTGTACTTACAAAAGGGCGTTTGCAGCCAGGACGCATGTTCTTAGTAGATACGGCCCAAGGACGCATCATTAGTGATGATGAACTCAAGAATCAGTACGCCGCCGAACACCCCTTCCAACAATGGCTCGACGATAACATGGTTCTCTTGGAGGATTTGCCCCTGCCGAAAAACGCAGAACCGCCAGACAACCATCACAATATCTTGCAACGTCAACAAGCCTTTGGTTACACCTTCGAGGATTTGCGCTTGATCATGGCACCCATGGCCGAACGCGGCATTGAACCCCTCGGCTCTATGGGCGATGATACGCCGCTGGCAGTACTTTCTAACAAACCTCAGTCACTCTACAACTATTTCCGCCAGCTTTTTGCACAGGTAACCAATCCACCAATTGATGCCATTCGCGAGGAACTCGTCACCGGCACTGAAACCTTGCTGGGTTCTGAAAGCAATTTACTTGATACCGCACCGATTGATGCCCATCAAATCAAAGTTTCCTCACCCATCATCAGTAATGAGGATATTTTACGCCTGCATCATATCCAGTTAGCCGGTTTCAAAGCGTTGACATTACCAATTCTCTACCCTGTGGCATCCGGTGCGGCGGGTTTAGAAGCCGCCATGGAATCGTTGTATACACAAGCCAGCGCAGCTATTGCCAATGGCGTCAATCTGATTATTCTGTCAGATCGTGGCATCAACCGTGAGCAAGCAGCCATTCCCGCACTTTTGGCAACAGCCGGTCTGCATCACCACCTGATTCGGGAAACCACCCGCACGCAGGTGAGCTTAATTATTGAGTCCGGAGAGCCCAATCAGATTCACCAATTTGCGGTTTTGCTTGGCTATGGCGCTTCTGCAATTAATCCTTATCTGGCTTTCGAGACCCTGGATGACATCATTAACCAGCGTTTGCTCACTAACATCAGCTACAAAGATGCGGTCAAAAAATATGTAAAGGCAATCAACAAAGGCGTCACCAAAATTTTATCCAAGATGGGTATCTCTACAATCCACAGTTATCGTGGTGCTCAAATCTTCGAGGCTTTGGGACTCAACAGTGCGGTCATTGATAAATATTTTGTGGGCACACCAACGCGAATCGAAGGGGTTGGCTTGGACATTATTGCGCAAGAGATTGCCATCCGGCATAAAAATGCTTTCCCAGAACGCTCGGCGAATGGCCACACCCTCGATGTCGGCGGCCGTTTCCAGATGCGTGATGGAGGTGAATACCATCTCTTTAATCCAACAACGGTTCACAGTCTGCAACATGCTGTACGTACAGGCGATTATGCGGCGTATAAAAAATATGCAACGGCCGTTAATGAAACCGGAACAGAAATTGCTACGTTACGTGGTTTGCTCGAATTCAATATCGATCCCGACAAGTCCATTCCCATTGAAGAGGTTGAACCAGTAGAATCAATCGTTACACGCTTCAAAACCGGCGCGATGTCTTATGGCTCCATTAGCCAAGAAGCACACGAAACGCTTGCCATTGCAATGAATGCGATTGGCGGCAAAAGCAACACCGGTGAAGGGGGCGAAGACCCTGAGCGTTTCAAAGATAATCGCATCAGCAAAATCAAACAAGTCGCTTCGGGTCGTTTTGGTGTCACCAGCAATTATCTTGTGAATGCCGAAGAAATACAGATCAAGATGGCACAAGGTGCCAAGCCTGGTGAGGGGGGTCAACTGCCTGGACACAAAGTGTATCCCTGGGTTGCGAAAGTTCGCCATTCAACCCCCGGCGTCGGTTTAATTTCGCCGCCACCGCATCATGATATTTACTCGATTGAAGATTTGGCGCAGCTAATCTATGACCTCAAGAACGCGAACCCGCATGCACGCATTAATGTCAAACTGGTTTCTGAAGTTGGTGTCGGCACAATTGCTGCCGGTGTCGCCAAAGGGCATGCGGATGTAATTTTGATCAGCGGACATGACGGCGGCACAGGTGCGTCACCGCAGTCAAGCATCAAACATGCGGGTCTACCCTGGGAGCTGGGTGTCGCTGAAGCACATCAAACCCTCATCCTCAATAATTTGCGCAGTCGTGTACGCATCGAAACCGACGGCCAAATGAAAACTGGCCGTGATGTCATTGTGGCCGCACTTTTAGGCGCTGAAGAATATGGTTTTGCAACCGCGCCATTGGTCTCAATCGGCTGCATCATGATGCGTGTATGCCAATTAAACACCTGTCCAGTTGGTGTCGCCACGCAAGACCCCGAACTGCGCAAACGATTCACCGGCAAACCTGAACACGTCATCAACTTCATGCGCTTTATCGCTGAAGATATGCGCGAACTGATGGCGCAGCTTGGGTTCCGCACGGTGGATGAAATGATCGGCCGTACCGACAAATTAGTCATGCGCAAAGCCGTCGAGCATTGGAAAGCCCAAGGGTTGGATTTGTCCAAGATTTTGTACCAACCTGAAGTTGCAGAGGAAAACGGCCGTTACCAAACAATCCAACAAGAACATGGTCTCGAGAACTCACTTGATATGCAGGTGCTGCGTGAACTCTGTATGCCCGCGTTGGAACGCAAAGAAAAAGTAGAAGCGACCTTGCCCATCCGCAATATTCATCGTACCGTCGGCACGATTACCGGCAGTGAAGTTTCACGGCGTTATGGTGCAGAAGGGCTGCCAGAAGATACAATTAAGCTGCATTTTCACGGTTCCGCTGGTCAAAGTTTTGGCGCTTTCATGCCACAAGGGATGACTTTTTACCTGGATGGCGATGCCAACGATTACGTTGGCAAAGGTTTATCAGGTGGTAAAATCATCGTGCGACCACCGGAAGGTTCTACATTTATCCCGGAACAAAACATCATCATTGGCAATGTCGCTTTTTATGGCGCGACAGGCGGGGAAGCGTATATTCGGGGTATAGCTGGTGAACGTTTTGCCGTGCGCAACAGTGGTGTGCGTGCGGTTGTCGAAGGTGTTGGCGACCATGGCTGTGAATATATGACTGGTGGACTTGTGGCTGTTCTCGGTCCGACCGGGCGCAACTTTGCGGCGGGCATGTCAGGTGGTACAGCCTATGTATGGGATGCAGAGGAGGATTTTGCCACGCGCTGCAATCTCGAAATGGTCAATTTGCAACCTTTGGACACGACCGATATACAAGAATTAAATGATATGATCTGGCAGCATGCGTTCCATACAGGCAGCCAGGTAGCCTGGAATATTCTCGGACAATGGGATGAAATATGGCCGCAGTTTGTGAAGGTAATGCCAAAAGATTATGCACGCATGTTACAGGCAATTGAGCAAGCGGAAGCTGAGGGTCTAACTGGTGATGAGGCACTTTTGAGTGCATTTGAGAGTAACATTCGCGAGATGGCACGGCTTGCTGGGAATTAAGAAGTAAGGAGCAAGAAGTAAGGAATAAGGATTAAGGAGTCAGTGTGACCCGTACTTCTAACTTCATACTCCTTACTCCCCAAAAATATTATGAGTAAGGCTAAATCAAGAGGATTTTTAACACATACACGTGAGAATGCAGCCGAACGGCCGTTTACCGAACGTATCGCAGACTGGCAATTAATACATCTCGATCTGCCCGAAGAGCGACTACAAAACCAGGCCATGCGCTGTATGGATTGTGGTATCCCATTTTGCCACGAAGGTCGCATTCTCAATCGCATGGCCACCGGCTGCCCGATCAATAATTTGATTCCAGAATGGAATGATTTGGTTTATCGTGGGTTATGGCAGCAAGCGTACGAGCGGCTGCATAAGACCAACAATTTCCCGGAATTCACAGGGCTGGTTTGTCCGGCTCCGTGTGAAGCAGGCTGCACACTGGGTATCAGCGATCCACCAGTTACCATCAAAAACATTGAACATACAATCATCGAAAAGGCATTTGCTGAAGGCTGGGTTAAACCCACACAACCTGAAAAACGCACCGGCAAAAAAATCGCCATTATCGGTTCCGGCCCTGCCGGACTGGCTTGTGCTGACCAGCTTAATCTGGTTGGTCATCATGTGACCGTTTTCGAGCGTGCCGACCGTGTCGGAGGCTTACTGATGTATGGCATTCCCAACATGAAATTGGATAAAGCCATCGTACAACGACGCGTTAATTTGATGGCAGAAAGTGGCATTGAATTCAAAACAAATTGTGAAATCGGCACAGATATTCCAGCAGAAGAGTTACATGACGCTTTCGACGCGATTGTCATCTGTACCGGGGCAACCCGTCCACGCGATTTGCCTGTGCCTGGGCGCGATTTGGAAGGCATCCATTATGCAATGGATTTCTTGACACCCAATACGCGCAGCCTGCTCGATTCCAATCTCGAAGACGGCAACTACCTTTCGGCCGAGGGCAAAGACGTGATCATCATTGGTGGTGGTGATACGGGCACTGATTGTGTAGCCACCGCACTGCGGCATGGCTGTAAAAGTTTGACACAGTTTGAGATCATGCCCAAACCGCCCCTGTCACGTGCACCCGATAATCCGTGGCCACAATGGCCTAAGGTCTATAAGTTGGATTATGGGCAAGAAGAGGCATTGGCAGTTTATGGTGATGATCCGCGTGCTTACGCCGTCATGACTAAAGAGATTATTGGGGATGAGGATGGCCAGATAACGGCCGTACGGACTGTACAGGTCGCCTGGCGTTCAAATGGCGCTGGCCCCAAAATGGAAGAGGTGCTTGGTTCCGAAAAAGTATGGCCAGCACAAATGATCTTGTTAGCGATGGGCTTCTTGGGACCTGAAAACCCGCTGCTTGACCAATTACATGTAGATCGTGATGCACGTTCGAATGTGTGGGCAGAATATGATCAGTTCCATACCAATGTCGAGGGCGTTTTCGCGGCCGGTGATGCACGTCGTGGCCAAAGTCTTGTCGTTTGGGCCATCAACGAAGGGCGTGGTGCAGCACGTGAGGTCGACCGCTGGCTCATGGGGGAAACCAGCCTGCCCTAGCTTTTTCCAACATTCCAAATAATTTTTTGACCACAGATTTGTACGGATTGAAGGAAAATATACGTATAAATCTGTGTTTTTGATCGTAGTCATCAACTCACAACAAATTCCTTGAGGCTGACATCTTTGTGGATTACAATCTTATAAAGGAGATCATCAATGCATATAGACCCATTTATTGGCACATGGCAACTTGATCCGTCAAAAAGCAATTACGAGCTAGGTGAACCACCTGCCACTGGTTGGTATCGCCTTGAAGCAACGGAAACAGGTTATTTGATCACGATGGCATGGACCACCCAAGCAGGTCAAGCAATGGAAATGGCTTATGAAGGCACACCCGACGGCAAAGTATACCCGTATGCAGATTCAGATGTCGTGGATGCTATATCGATGACGCGAGTCAGCGCGGTCCAACTAAATAGCGCCAGTTTTATGGCTGGTCAGCAAATCGCGCATGCTGCACGGATTATGTCTGAAGATGGGCGCGTGATGACGGTTGTACAGTCGGGCAATAGAACAGATGGGACACTCTTTCAGAATACGGCCGTTTATCGCAAACAAAGTTAATTGCCACGAATTGCACAAATTTCACGAAATTTCTTTGTACCTACACGATAAAAAAGAGAGAGCCAAATGAGCAGCTTAATGCAAAACTATTATCCTACCTTCAAAATGTATCAAGACGTACGCAACGGTTTGATGAACAGCCTTAGTGATGGAGATCTGACCTTTTCGCCGGGCGGTGAAAACCCAACCTTAGGTGCAGCGATGGTTTATTTGAAGGCAATGGGTAAGCAACGGCCGCATCAACTCGAAAGCTGGATCGGATAATAAATGGGACACGTCAACAAACCGTGTCCCGGCAATGTTTACACCAACAACTGCACTAAATGATATTTTT
>JAGRDI010000151.1:0-6624 GCA_020432765.1 Anaerolineales bacterium
AATGCGTATCTTGCATGTCATAAGCCGCCTAAGTTTTGGGGGGGCTGAAGCTTTGGTTTCACACTGGCTCACTCAGTTGCATAATGATGGACATGATGTTGAAGTATGTGTTCTTTACTCAAAGGGACACTTTGCAGATGAGTTAGAGAAAAACGGAGTTTTAGTTCACAACCTCGCATTGGATCCTGCTGCCAAATCTTACCAACCCAAAGGGAAATATAATTTCTTCGCATTATTCCCCCTGGCAAAATTGATCCGCAACGGCAAATACGATGTTGTACATGCCCATCTTTTTCCAACCAGCTTATTTGTTTCACTGGTTTCTTTGATGATCCGGTCACCGGTGTATGTTTTTTCCGAGCATAACGTCACAAATGGGCGGCGGCACTATCCGTTATTAAAGGGGTTGGATTGGTTTATATATCAGCGTTATGCCAAGATTATCGCTGTCAGTGAAGAAGTCAAATCCGCTCTGTTGGCCTGGTTGCCAGGCTTAAATAACAAGATAGAAGTGGTTCCGAATTCCATCGATCCAGCAAAGTTCCAGATGTCTGCGGCAAAAATTGATGAGATGCACAAAGAACTAAACATTCCGCGAGATTCGCAAGTGATCTTGTTTGCCGGTCGTCTCGTCCCCGCAAAAGGGCCAGATATCTTGATAGAAGCACTTGAATTTCTTGCCAAAGGCAATACCCCCTTTCGGGTTCTAATTGCAGGCGATGGGCCGCTTCTGCCAGACCTACAGCAGCACATGACAGCGACGTTAAACGATTCTGTCACCTTTTTGGGTATGCGGAAAGATGTACCCGCCCTCTTAGGGGTTGCAGATCTGCTTGTTTTACCTTCCCGCTGGGAGGGATTGCCAATGGTCATGCTCGAAGCCATGGCCGCACGTAGACCGATTGTAGCGACTTCTGTGGGCGGCATTCCTGGAGTTATCGAACATGGGATTAATGGTTGGTTGATTTCACCGGGGAGTCCAGGTTTATTTGCGGAAGGGATGCGGGATGTTCTCGAATCCCAAACATTGCGGCAAAAACTTGTAGAGGGGGCTTATGCCACCGTTTGTAATAAATATTCTGTTAAAGCAGCCATTCAGAAATTAGTCGGAATTTATGAAAAAACGCTCTTAGCGCGTCGTTAAAAATTGTGTGCTAAGCGCTAAAAAAGTGAGAAAAATGCAACAATACGCTGTTAAAAATCCTAAAGTGCTGCTCGTTGGTGGTCCAGATGTCGACGGCCGTATTCCCATTATAAACAAGTTGAAACAGAAATATGATTTTTTGGTTGCCGGTTCATACGAACAATCAACTTTGCCCTTTGAGCAAGCCGAAATCGAATTTGTCCATTATCATCTAAATCGGGGTGCGAACCCGTTGTATGACTTGCAAACAGTCACAGCGTTAATTGGTTTAATGAAAAACCATCGTGTTGATATAGTGCATACCTTTGACACAAAACCGAATGTGTGGGGTCGCTTAGCAGCCTGGTTCTGCGGTGTTCCCATCATTATTGGCACAGTGCCCGGATTAGGGGCCTTATACGCAAACGAAGGAACTCTTTACCAGCTTGCACGCACAATTTATCAGCCATTACAGAAATTTGCCTCCCAAAAATCTAACCTGACTATCTTTCAAAACAGTGACGATCAACAACAGTTCATTGATTTGGGCATCGTTCCCTCTGAAAAAACAATGGTCATCAACGGTTCCGGCATAGATACAAGTTTATATAACCCAGCATCATTTTCAAATGCCGATCGACAACGATTACGGCAAAAACTCAGCATCCCAGAGAAGGCCATCGTGGTCACAATGATAGCGCGGGTTGTACAATCAAAAGGGGTTTTAGAATTTGCCGATGCTGCCAACATACTAAAAGCGCAATTCCCCAATTTATATTTCTTACTCGTTGGACCAATGGACGGCCGTGGACCCGAACAATTAACAGAAGCGCAAATAAAAATATTGCAAACATCTGTAAATTGGATCGGAAAACGATCAGATATACCTGAAATTTTGAATGCGACAGATATTTTTACACTGCCTTCAAATTACCGTGAAGGAGTTCCCCGGGTACTATTAGAGGCAGGCGCCATGGCCCTACCACTGATTACAACCAATTCACCCGGCTGCAACAAAGTCGTTTTAGATAAACAAACTGGTTTATTAATACCAAATCATGATTCAGTCGCACTTGCAAACGCAATAACAAAACTAACTCTCTCACCACAATTAAGGTTTTCCTTAGGATATGCTGCTCAAAAGCACGTTAAGTCAGTCTTCGAACTTTCTATTATTGCCCAACAAACAGACGATCTATATCAAGACATATTAACGCAAACGCAGTATCAAACACAATTCAACCTGGCCAAAATCGAATCATGATTGATGAAAAAAATCGCATCCTAGATTCATATCGCCGGCGTGAAGTTGGTGCAAAGTTCTTTTCCTATGAAGATTATGCCCATATGTACAGGATTCAGGAAAGGTATCGTGTTACCTTAACCATGTTACAAGCAGCAGGTTATTATCCATTACGGGATAAAAACATTCTCGATATTGGTTGTGGGGATGGCGTTATGTTACGTCAATTCTTGCAATGGGGTGCAACCCCCAAAAATTTAGCTGGGATTGAATTGAGAGCAGATGTCGTTCAAATAGGGATCAACCTCACGCCCAACATAGATATTCGGAATGGATCGGCGACAAATCTGCCCTGGCCAGCCGCATCCTTTGATTTGGTTTGCCTGCATACTGTTTTTACATCTATTCTAGATGTAAGCATGAAACAAAAAATCGTTGGCGAAATCGACCGCGTTTTGCGCTCTGGTGGAGCCATCTTGTGGTACGATTTCCGGTTTGATAATCCGCGCAACCCTGATGTTAGAGGAGTGAAAACCAACGAAATTCATCAATTATTCCCCAAGTATGACATCAAATTAAAAAAAATTACCCTGGCACCGCCGCTTGCACGCCGCACGCCCAGTTTTCTGCTCCCATATTTGTATCAACCCTTAGCGTTATTGCCATTTTTACGTACACATCTTATCGGTATTTTGATTAAAGGAACATTATCATGGACATAAATTTAGACCAAGGATTAACGGAACCCACCGGGGAACTCAACTCCATTGATATTAAGCGGTATTTTTACCTGCTGCGCTCTTATTGGTGGGTCTTGCTGCTCACCACTTTATTAGGAGGAGCAGCAGCTTTTATTTCGAGCAGCTTAATGACACCGATCTACAGCGCGGCAACAACCTTACTCATTGACACAAACCGTGGCTCTAGCCGGACGACAGCATCGGACTTGAGTGCCGGTGAACAATTGGCAACCACCTATGCTATAATCGTCGAATCGCCACGTATCCGCCAGCAAGTTGCTGATCAGGTTGGGCTTGAAATTGATCAGCTTGGCAAAATCGACGCAGATCACGTAGGTGGCACGCAGTTATTACGCATCACAATAGAGAACGAAAACCCGCTGTTGGCCGCGCACATCGCCAATACCGTCGCTGAAGTTTTTGCCAATGAGACACAATCTTTGCAGACCAATGGTTTTTCAGCGTCAAAAGAGAATTTACAAGCACAACTAGATTATCTCGAAAACCAGATAGCAAACTCCAATAATTCGCTTGAGAAGTTGGATGCACAAACCCCAGAAGCAATTTCCGAACGCAATCGTTTAGAAGATCTTGTCAATCGACAAAACCAAAGTTATACAACTTTGTTACAAAGCTTTGAAGAATTGCGCTTGGCAGAGCTTCAGGCCACTTCCAATATCATGCAGATCGATCCAGCTGAAGTGCCTCTAAAACCGGTTCGGCCAAGGATAATGATAACGACAGTCTTGGGTACAATTGTTGGGTTACTGCTGGGTGTTGGCATTGTGTTGTTTAGCGATTTCCTTGATGATACCATCAAATCATCGGCAGATATTGAACGCCTAACCAGGGTTCCCGTGATGGCATCGGTAGGACGTTTACGCAAAGCAACTAACGAGCCTGGGTCGGAATTAATCACGATTAATCAACCACGCGATCCTTCTTCAGAATCTTTTCGCGATTTACGGACAGCTTTGCTTTTTTCTGCCGTAGACAAGCCAAATGGTACAATTGTCGTGACAAGTGCTAACCCAAGCGAGGGCAAATCAACTGTCGCAGCTAATTTAGCCGTTGTTTTAGCCCAGGCTGGCAATAATGTCTTATTAGTTGATTGTGATTTACGTCGCCCGCGCCAATCAACTATTTTTGGTCGCCCAAATCACACCGGATTATCGATGTTGCTACTAGAGTATAATCCTCAGGCAGAGGCAAGTGAGGCTGATGCTGTAATTTCGAATGCAATTCAGCCAGTAAGCTTAGGAGCCCAAGGTTCAAATTTGTGGCTAATGGCAAGCGGCCCAATTCCTCCCAATCCCTCTGAGCTTCTAGGGTCTGCAAAAATGAAGGTCGTGTTGGCTCAATTAAGCACACGTTATGATTACGTCATCATTGATACACCACCAGCTCTGATTGTTACCGATCCATATGTCATCAGTATGCGCGCAGATGGGGTAATTTTGGTTGTATCGGCAGGCAGTACACGACATAACGATGTTGTTAATAGTGTGAATCGTTTTAGGGAACTGCGCGCCCCTATTTTAGGCGCAGTACTTAATAACAAATCAACCCGCACTGGCAATTATTACTATAATGACAAGAAGCCATACTATCAGCAAAACAAGGAAGTTGTAAAAGATTCCCGCCGGCAGGCATTACTTAAGCGATTAGGCTTTGGGAGGCAATAATCCTCTTTCCATCAATCTACAGTCAACCAGTCACAATTCAAAAAAGAAACCCTGATACATGCACAGTATCAGGGTTTTTTATTTGCCGGTCTGAATTCTTTATGAACTCAATGAATTGTTAGTCGTTATTAGGGAAGCGTCCATATATAAATTAGGGATAAAAAGACGCTTTCGCAAAGCAGTATTCGATTCAACTTGTGAAGTTAATTACGAATGCTGCCTAACAGTTTAACTCCCATTGGCATTTTCGAAAATAATCGGCATGTAAGCGCGTGGTGAAAGGAAGGGTCCAACACGGTCTACTATCATGGTGCTGCCTAATTCAGCATAAAATTGGCCGGCTTGACCCGCACTATCAATGGCACGGGCTTCAAACCTGTAGCCGCCATCAGGATCATTTACATCCAATTCAAAGAACGCTGACGTTTGTTGTGTGCCATTTTGCCAACTCAACCAGGTTGTATTACCGGGCTTTTGGTAACGAACTTCAAATGAGGCCACACTGGTTCCGGGCGGTGTAATCGCACCCCAGGAGACGGTGAATCCATCTCCAGGCGCTGGGCCGTCCAATTTTTGGTAAATATTAGGCTGAAATTGGTTGATAAACGCAACCGGTTCAATAAAGACAGTCGTTCCCGCTTGGGGACCTTCAGGCCAATATTGGGTATTGTTAACATTATCAACTGCGCGTGCACGAAATTCATAGGTTTTACCATTTGCACCGTGCTGGAATAGGGCTGAAGTTGCCTGTGTATCATAAACAAAGATATTCCAGGAACCACCGTCAACACGCCATTGCACATCATAAGCACGCACACCTGATTCGTTCAGTTCTTTGGTGTCACTCCAACTGACAGTAAAAGTAGTTGATGTTGTGAATTCTGGCAGCGGATTCACTGTAGCGGCTGGCGGAGAAGCATCGACACGTGTCCAGGTTTGAATCGAGCCGGAGCCGCTCGGCACAGGGCCTTCATTGCCCGCATTATCACGTGCACGCGCATAAAAGTCGTAACGTTGTAGATGTGCGGCGCCTACAACATTGGTCTCAGTCGTCGTCACCTGTGCACGCCCAATTCGCCAATTTGTACCCCCATTCGTGGAATAATAAACATCATACCAACGGATGCCACTGCCTGCTGTACCATCAGGATTATTCGGATCATAACCTTCCCATTTCACAAGGAAATTGGGCGGGGACCATACACCTGCCGGGCTTGGTTGGATTACATTAGCAACTGGCGGTGTGGTGTCCATCGTATTATCATACTGCACATAGAGACGTGGTGTTAACCCATTGCCAGCTTGTTTGGAGTAATAAGCATATTCAAAGTTTTGATCTGGGCGTTCATCACCGAGCAAAAGCACACCGTTGTTCCCGCCAGGATTGCTCTGCCACTCCCTTGCAAGATCAGTGATGTTCGTTACTTGCCAGCCTACATTGTTGCTCAGGTTGCTGCGTGCAAATTCCGAACCCCACGATGGCATATTATTCCAGGTCACTGTACCTTCATTCCATGATTGTGCGAGATGATATGCCGCATAACTACGGCCAGAATCTCCGCTTGGTTGAACGGATGCCAGGTAAATATGTAATTCTGCTTTGATGATTGTTGCGGTCGAGGGAATATAGGGTGTTAAATCGTAATAAAACATCGGCCGCATCGCACCCAATCCGTTTGGCGGCACGAAACCAAAACGAACAAACCCATCAAAACCATAGTTCGTATTCGGATTGGTTGACGAAACAAAAGCGTCGCGGGTTACAGGTATCCAAACTTCTGAGGTTGGAGCGGTAACATACTCGGGGCCTTCTTCAATCAAAAATTCAAGATC
>JAGRDI010000151.1:6696-10379 GCA_020432765.1 Anaerolineales bacterium
CAAGAGCAGCAATATCCACCAAGATTTTCCACTTAAATGCTGCCGATCAGCAATATTTTTTTTGACCATATTAAAACCTCCATTTTTACGAAATATATGCAGATGCCGCCTGAAACGGCGGCATCTATCAATTTGTGATCAAGATTGGCTTAGTCTTCGTCGGCTACAATCTCAGCCCCAGCATGCAGCATGTCAGATGCGCCCTCCTCAGCGGCACCATAAGCCACATCAGCGACACCTTCAGCACCAACTTCAGCAGCGACCTCATCCAATTCTTCAGCTATGTCCAATTCTTCCATGCCAAGTTCCATTTCGGCCATGCCTACTTCAGCCATCATTTCGCTGCCAGCCGCCAAATCACCGGCAACTTCCAAACGAGTCAAACCTTCAGCAGCTTCATTGACACCTAAGGCGCCTACATTCGCACCAGACTCAGCCAGGGCTTGCGATACGCCCCGTAAAGCAGCATAGTGGAATATGCTTTCGGCGGCCATATCACGCAGTTCATGCCCTTTTTGATTTAAAAAGGCAGCCAATACAGGCATATCAAGGTCTGAAATTACATCCCCAACAACGAGCAGTTGTCCAGATACTGCACCTAGTTCCATACTCCAGGCGAGATCCTCTTCACTGGCCAAACCCAACACTGTGCTCAATATTTCAATGTCTTCTGATGCAGAAATGAGAGCAGCGCCTTCCACTACATCATCAACGCCAGCTTCAGCTACAATTTCACTTAACGCGGCCATACGTCCGGCCAAAGCCAGATCATCTTCACCAGAAGTCACATCAGCGACACCATCAACTAAGGCTTCTTTGCTGGCTTCTTCGATTAGCATGGCATCAGCAAGCTCTTCGACACCTTCAGCCATATCAATTGCGCCCATAACTTCGGCCTCATCACCTAATTCTTCGAGAGCTACGGCTTCTTCTAAATTTTCCATTTCGTCTGTCATTTTTCACCTCACTTATTCTGATTGACGATTATTTGCAATCTCTAAGATAACAATTAAGCCTGCGCTTGACAAGCGATAATTGCACGCAAATGCGCTAAAAAATACAGGGGCCGCTAACCACTTATTTCAATAACAGGCACTTCTACATTTTCTGTCGGATTGTCATTTGTGATCACAGGTATAGCTGTGTCGTTGATAAACAAAAGGGTGCCATCGGCCGTTTCAATGCGCACCGACATGGTATAGGTGTGATTGTCTATAATTTCATCAGCATGATAGGCAACTTCGTAAACTATAGGGAACTGCCCTAGATTTTCGATAGTCAGCTCACCCATAACGGTTGCGGGGGCATCTGCCAGGGAAGTATCTTGAATTTGGATTTTGGCGACAGCGCCATCCTGAATGAGTGCGTTGTCGATGTTTGTGATCATGCCCGAAACGGCCGTTTCGCCAGATGCAGCCATATCACTTTCAGAGCCGGCCGGCGTAACCACATCCTCACTTTCGACAGTACCAATTATTTCGCTTGAAGTTTCTACCAGGGTACCATCTTGCAGTTCATACGTGTTGATAACATGCTGAGTCGGACAGCAAAGCGGATCATCGGGGCCTGCAGCGATCATATCTACCACTATCTGATTTTCCTCAATATTAATCGAGTTTATCTGGATACGATCGCCTAATGCGATTGCAGCAATATCAACTGGTTCACCATCAACATCTTGTACCACATGCAGGGTGTAAAATGTGCCGCTGCCGCCCGCATCAGTAGCAAGAACAACTGCGATAGTGGGCTGCTCATTCAATGCGCCTACGTCGCCAAAATCGGTCAACATGACCACGGTTTCTGTGGCTGAATCGGGTGCCGCCGCTTCACGATACTCACCATCAACCAAAAGTGCTGTGCCTGATGTAGTAAATTCACTGCTATATTCGATATTGCCGAGCATAGCATCAAGCGGTCCTGCAACCGGCTCTTCTTCGGGTTGTATTTTTTGCAGGTTGACGGCCGTTGCACCTTCAGCCGTGCGCATATTCATTGTATCACCATCAATTGTATACGTTGCGGCTGTTGCTAATGCGGCCAAATATTGATCCTCTTGTTCCATGATACCTGCCGGGTCCGAGCAAACAACATCTGTTTTAATGCTTTGGCCCAGCGAGAATGAACCATCTGCGGCTGCATAAGGCGCTGCATAATGGTTACAACCAGCAAAGCCAAATAATTGACCATTGTTATCAAAATTTAGGTCAATTGTCGTGTCGAGGATAACAGAAACAACAGCCTCCTTGCCATTGTTATAACTGATCACTTCCCAAGCACTGTCCGCTAAATCCTGGCTAACAGCTTCATAAATGACAATAGGATTGCTCTCGGCATCAAAAAGGGATAGTTCATCCGCGTCAATGGCATAAGTAACGGCCGTTTCCAGCGCCGTCATATATGCAGTTTCCTGATTCATGATCGGTTGTGGACAGGCCATCAAAGTCATGGCAGCCGGGCTCATATTGAAAGTGATAGTATCACCATCCACCACGTAAGCAGCTGAATAGTTGTTACACCCAGAGGAACCGGCTACCTGACCATCCTCACTAAATTCGGCTGTGATTGCTGTCGTTGGCAAAAGGGGTTGGTTATTGAGTGCGGTCACGTTCCAGACAGTTCCAGTTAATGATTGGGGTTCAGAAACGGCCGTTTCTGGGATTTCCTGATCTGATCCTTCCGCCGGTGCATCTTCTGGCGGTAAGGCTTGCTCACCCGATGGAATTTGCAAGTCAGCACAAGCCGCCACCAAAACAGTCAATAGCAAAATGAATGTTATCTGTTTGATTTTATTCATGATTGTTTTCTCCTTCTTTACTGCGGCCACAAAATCAACCGCATCCTAACCTAACGAGGTATTAACTGCTAGGATCTCTCCTAGCGCTCAACCCTAATTGTATCGTGTTCAGATTCAAATGCATTGACTACACTGGAAAAAATGCATTTATCAAACAAATTCTCACGAATATCTATCAGTATTTCAGCCACAGTGTTGTCAAGAAGTGATATATGCTTATCTACTTTAGCTTTTTACTAAAATCCAGAGTATAAAAGATTATCAAAATAAGGACGATTAAATGGATCAACTCGAAAGCACAGCAGAACTTATTCGCACTGAATTTGAACGCATTAATGCGGCGCGTGACTTAGCCTACCAGCGCTCACGCAGCTTGATCAGCCTATGCGCGCGCTCAATTCGCGCAATTCACCGCGATGAATATGATAAGGCCGAAACGCTTATCACTGAAGCAAAAGCAGCCGCAGAAGCTTTGACTACAGATGTAGCAGATTTCCCAGCGCTGTATCATGCTGGTTATACACAGGATGCGTTAAAAGAATTTGTGGAAGCGAATTTGACTTATGCATTGGTACGCCAACGGCCGTTGCCCACCCCAGAAGAATTAGGCACAGAATACAACACCTGGCTCAACGGTTTGGCCGAAGCCGCTACCGAAATGCGCCGCCGCATCCTCGACATTATCCGTCATAGTCACAGCGACGAAGCAGAGCGCTTACTGGATGCGATGGACCAAATCTACAGCATCTTAGTCACGATCGACTTTCCCGATGCCATCACGGGCGGCTTACGTCGTCGTACCGATACTGTACGTGCCGTTTTGGAACGCACACGCGGCGACATCACGACCAGCTTACGCCAGGCGCAGTTGGAAACTGCTTTAGCC
>JAGRDI010000152.1 GCA_020432765.1 Anaerolineales bacterium
GTGTGATGTGTGTTAATGTGACTAGATACTCAACGGCCGTTTCGTCAAAAACAACAACAGATTGTCCCGGCTGCATACGTAAGACTTGGCATAATTGATGACTCTGTTCTTTAGAGAAAAAAACCTGCTGTTGACGAAAGTCTGATGTTGGTACAAAAAAGTGATGCATAGCGTTAAGCCACGTAGCCCAGATCGCGTAATTTTTCCATGACCAGTGCCTCTTCCTCATTACTTACACCACCGGATTGACCACTGCTCGTAAGATCGATGTCAACTGCTTTGATTGGATTGGCAGCGTTAAATTCAGGTGTGAAGGCATCGGTGAGGACTTTACCATCCATGTATGCGGGCACAGATAATCCCATATAGTGTAAGATTGTGGGGGCGAGGTCAAGCAAGCTGGCTTCGGACAAGACTGTATGCGCGGCGACATGCGGCCCGTTTAGGCCGATAACACCGACCATGTGATGGTGCCCGGTTTGGCCGGTGCTGGGTTCGACGAGTTTGTTGGAACCGAAATCGGCATGGCCGAAAGAGACATATTTGGCGCGATCGGTATGGAGGACTAAATCGGGCAGCTTTTCACTGCTGATACCGTGGAAAACCTCTTCACGTTTGTAGACAGTGGGGACGACTTGGCCGCCATCTTCCGGATCGCGGAACTTTTTAGCAGCCGCAGCGATTTGATCGCGTAGTTGGTCGTATTCTGCTGGGGTAACTGTGCCCAACGGCCGTTTTCCTTCTACATTCAAATAAACCTGGCCAAAATTGCCCACTGAAAACGCCTTCGTGCGTGCCCAATCGACATCATTAAAAGAAAGGAACAAGCGCCGCAGCATGCCGCCGCCACGGCCACGTTTCACGTTTTTGCGCATCCCGCCCAAACGCAGAC
Organism: Anaerolineales bacterium; assembly: GCA_020432765.1. GTDB lineage: Bacteria > Chloroflexota > Anaerolineae > Promineifilales > Promineifilaceae > JAACFF01. The sequence goes on from JAGRDI010000152.1 coordinate 893, forward strand.
GTGTGATCCATTTCAAAGCATTGATTGGTGTGACGCCTAGCTTGAAAGCGGTACGTTTTAACAAACTCAACGGTGTGCGTTTAAATTTTAGCCAACCATTTTCAGCTAACCAGTTATTAATATGGAAAAATTTGTGGAAGGGGCCAAATCCATGGTCAGAGAGTATCACAACCAGAGTGTCTTCCGGTAGTAGTGCTAGCATTTCGCCCAAAAGCCGATCCACAGTTGCATAATAATCGAGGATGTCTGGCAAAACTTTAGCCGCCATTTCAGGATCATGAAGCGGGTGGGATTCATCCAGTAGATGCCAGACTTCATGTTGCAGATTGTCGGTGGTTTCAAAGACGTAGAGAAATAAATCCCACGGTTTGTTTTGTAACAGATGGCGTACTGCTTTGGCGCGATCTATTTCCATTTGTTTGACCGCCTGCACAAACAAAGCTGGATTTTTACCACGTCCTTTTTCAGACATATGCAGGGGAAAAGGGCCACATTTCTCTGTGATTTCGTTTTGCAGTTCTGGCGGATAGGTATATTGGCTGTCGGCGCTGGGTGTCAGGAAGGAACAGACCATAAAGCCATTCAATGGTTGTGGTGGGTAGGTCATGGGCATGCTGACAACACCACATTCACCACCGGCCGCGTTGACAAGTTCCCAAAGGGCAGGGACGGCACGGGTACGGCCGTTTGTGATGGTAATTTGATAGCTATCCGCTGCCGGGTAAGTGAAATCAACCAGGCCATGTTGCCCTGGATTCGTGCCCGTCGAAAATGAGGCCCAGGCTGATGCTGAAACGGGTGGAATGGTTGAGCGCAAACGCCCGCCTGTGCCTGTGTCAAGCAGGCGAGCCAGATTTGGCAGGCGTCCTTCATCGAGCCAGGGTTGCAGCAGGTCAAATGTAATGCCGTCTAAACCAAAGACAGCGACTTTGCGTTTGATACTTGTTTTCATATTATAACTTTGCCGCACGTGAGGTACGCACAAAAATGAATAGGCTGTTGAGTGCATAAAGCAACCCGCCGATCAGACCCGCCGATATGCGTAAGAAATAGAAAGCCAAGGACATAGCAACGGCCGTTTCTGGAGGCACACCAATCGGCACAAACAAAAATAAATATAATCCTTCACGTACACCCAGGCCGTTAAAAGCAATCGGTAACAAATTTAAGATTGCGATCACCGGCACAAATAAGGGGAAAATGTTCAGAGGTACATCCGCCCCAAGCGCCTCCGCGATGAAGTATTGAACCAAAATCAAATCGATTGTAAACGGTAAACTGATCAACAAAGCGCGTATCAAAATTGGAAAAGGATAACGGCGCACGGTATCAAGTAAGCGTTCTATTTTTGTGTAAAAAGGAATGCGTTTTACCACTGGCATGTGGCTGTTAAAAAAGCCTAAAAGATCAAACCAACGGATAATCATGAAGCCAAGTGGAATGACAGTACTGATCAGCGCAATGAAGGCCCACAAAGTCGTCGGTAATGCAATCTTTTGTGTTTGATTGAACGCATACCACGTAAGTGCGATTAAGGCGATGATAGATGAACCTACTAGACCGGTTGCTCGTTCCATGATGACAGAACTAAGCGCTTCTGTACCACGGCCGTAATGTTGGCGCAAATTAACTACTTTCACAACATCACCACCAAATCCAGATGGAATGAAATTGTTGGCGAAGAACCCCAAAAAATATAAATACAATAGGCGTGAAAAAGATGGACGCGAGTCCAATGAATGCAGCAAAATAAACCAACGATAAGTTCGGATAACAATATTTAACAAAAACAGTGCGAATGCAAGCGCATACCACCCCCATTGAATCGTGGCAAATGTCCGAATAACCCCATCTAAACCGACCTGATAAAGCAGCAGACTCAATAGAACTAAGCTTAATAGTATCTGGAATAAGCTGCGTAGTTTTTTATTTTTTAGCATAACCTATGCATTATAACAATATCACGCAATAGGTTAAAACACTATATCGCCACGACTTATCTACGAAAAACTTGCTGAATTTCAGCGGCTCGTTATACTTGGGTGAAATATCAGAGAAATATCAAGATCAATCGATAACTTGAATACATAGCGGATATTTAAGTCCTTGATACAGACATTTCTCAAAAGATTTGCATATATTACTCAAATCAACAACTTTTATATGGGCAAAATGGTCAAACGAAACCAGCATTATTTTCATCCGTCGCAGAAAATTGGATTTCATTTGCGCCTGCCCATTCCCCAGAAGCAGAAAGATAAGGTGGTAAAATCTCCAGTTTGAATGCTTCATTTGCATAGTGCACAGTCAAACTTTTTACAGAGTGGTTAAATAGGCAAAATGCCTGATTATAAAAGGTTTAATAGTATCAATTACCATATGGAGGTGGTTCAATCGAAAAAGAATAATAGTCATGCTAAATTTTTATCAGACAAATATTTTCAGATCAAAATTGTTACTCTGGAGGAGAACAAATCATTATGAATAAAAAACTTTTTCTATTAATTGTTGTTTTAGCATTATCCGCGCTTGTACTTGTCGCTTGTGGCGGCAGTAGCGATTCAGGTTCCGAGGCTCAGATAGCAGACTTGCAAAGTCAATTAGAGGCTGCACAGGCAGAAGCCGCAGAAGCCAAAGCCATGTTAGAAGAAGCCGAAGCAGCAGCTCCCGCTGATGCAGCCGCGCCAGCAGAGGCTGTTGAATTCTCAGGTGGCGGCGATACATTGGCTGAGGTACAAGGCCGTGGCAAACTGATTTGCGCCAATAACGGTACGCTGCCAGGTTTTGGCTTTGTTGACGAAGCTGGCAATTTTAGCGGCTTTGATTGGGATTTCTGTCGTGCAGTCGCCGCAGCCGTATTTGGTGATGCTGAAGCAGTTGAAGGCCGTCCGACAACCGCAACCGAGCGTTTCCCGGTATTGCAGTCTGGCGAGGCTGATGTCCTCATTCGTAATACAACCTGGACTACCAGCCGTGACACATCACTAGGCTTTGATTTTGCTCCTACCACCTTCTATGATGGGCAGGGTATGATGGTGCGCAAAGATTCCGGCATCACCGATCTTGAAGGGCTTGAAGGCGGCACCGTTTGTGTGCAAGCTGGCACCACAACAGAAAAGAACCTGGCAGATGTTTTCCGTCTGCTGGGCATTAATGCAGAATCGGTGGTCTTTCCTGATAATCCATCCACTACACAGGCATATGATGAAGGTCGTTGTGATGGTTTAACCACAGATAAATCTGGCTTGGTAGCTGTACAAACTCAGCTGACCGTTCCTGACGATCACATCATTTTGGATGCGACTATGTCCAAAGAGCCGCTCGGACCATTGGTCCGTCATGGCGACAACAATTGGGGTGACATTGTTATGTGGACTGTCAATTGTACGATTCAGGCTGAAGAGCTGGGTATTACCTCTGAAAACGTTGATGAATTCTTGGGCAGCGATGACCCAGTTGTTCTCAACCTACTTGGCGTTGAAGGTGACTTGGCCCAGGCAATGGGTTTGAGCAATGATTTCTGTGTTCAGGTTATTAAACAAGTTGGTAACTATGCTGAGATTTATAACAACAATCTCGGTCCCGATACCCCTTATAACTTGCCGCGTGGTTTGAATTCTCTGTACACCGAAGGTGGCTTGTTGTACTCGCCGCCATTCCGTTAAAAAGTATAGGCCGTTTTGGTAGAAGTATAATTCCTGGCGATTTCTGATTTTTGGGATTATCTACCTAAGGAAACCGCAGTTCAAACGCTTTGGGATTTCTGAATAGTTTCTGCGGTTTACCTAACGGCCGTTTTTCATCTATAAGCAGTACGGCGCGGCCAACGCCGAACCGTACTGCTATAATATGGGCAGGGTAGAAACAAATTGCTGCCCATATGTTGTGTAAGAATTCCAGAACCTCTGCTTGATATCGTATATTCTGGGATTTATCTGATCCTGGTGTGCTAAAACCTTTTTACTTCTTAGTTCATCAAATAAGGAGGATTTCGAATGGCCCAGATTGACAGCCGTCCCCCACAAACAGAACTGCAAGCTAAACAATCTGTCCCCTTTTGGCGCGACACACGTATTTTAGGTGTCTTTGGTCAGATCGGTTTCATCATCCTGGTAATTCTTTTTGTTCGGATAATTGGCACTAATTTTGCCGCCAATGTTAACAAGCTCGGTGAGTCCCAATTTATCTGTCGCGATGGCACATTCAGTTATCTTTGTGCTTATGACTTCATGTCCAGTGAGGCTGGCTTTGATATTGGTGACACTGTTCTTGAGTATACGAATACAGATTCATATTGGTATGCTTTTCTAAACGGTATTTTGAATACACTCAAAGTTGGGTTGATGGCTGTTGTCCTGACCACAATTTTGGGTCTTTTTGTCGGTATTGCACGACTTTCCAAAAACTGGCTGGTGAGTAATATTGCCCTGGCATATATTGAGCTGTTTCGTAACACGCCGATCCTTTTACAGCTCTTTTTTATCTATTTTACGGTCATTTTGGCCTTTCCCGATGTAAGTGATGCACACAAATTTTTAGGTTTACCGATTTATGTCACCAATCGCGGCTTGAGCATCCCATCCCCGCAGTTGACTACTTCGGCTGCTATTTGGTTGGCCTTTCTCATTTTGGGGATCATTCAGTTTCAGGTGATATGGATATTCTTGGGACGGCGTGAAGAAAAGACTGGCCGTAGTAGTAATCGATGGGCATGGGGCATAATTTCTTTCCTGATCATTGCTGGGTTTGGCTGGTTTATTGCCGGGGCTGTGTCAGATACACAAGGCATATTAACACCCACAGCCAGTCGCATTAGAGAGCTTGATGATCTAGAGAAAATCATGCTTGGCCGTACAGGACTGGATTTTCTGAGTGATTTGGACACACTTTCTGAAGAAGAACTTGCTGCAGCTACTTTTCAAATTTGCGCGCTGCGGGATTCCCCTTCTGAAGTGAATCTAACGCGGCATTTACGTCGCATGGGTATTCCTTATCGGATGAATCGTTTCGATCGTATTGACCAGGCTACACAAAAATATAACGAAGGCGACTGCGAGGCTATTGTCGCACCTAAAGCGATTTTAGCAGCAGAGCGTTCGACTTTGGATAATCCCAATGCTCATCTTATTGTTAGTGTTGCGGAACGGCCGATTGTCTGGAATGTGCCATCCCTTGAAGGCTTGAATATCGCTGGTGGAAGCAGACTGAAACCAGAATTCACAGCGCTGCTTATAGGCCTCACGCTTTTTTATGGCGCTAATATGGCCGAACTTGTGCGTGCCGGTATCCAGTCTGTGCGTAAGGGGCAAAATGAAGCTGCGCGTGCTTTGGGCTTGAATGAGAGCCAGCGTTTACGCCTGGTTGTTTTGCCACAGTCCTTAAAAGTGATTATTCCCCCACTCATTGGCGTATATTTGAGCTTGATGAAGGATACAAGTCTTGGCATTGCGATTGGCTTTGCTGACATGTATATGGTTGCAAATACGACCATGAATCAATCAGGCCGTGCATTACAATTGATGGTCTTGATGATGATTGTCTATCTTGCAATTAGCCTGATCTTCTCGGTGGTATTGAATTGGTATAATGAGAAGAACAAGATGGTGGAGAGATAAAGATGGCAGCGACAACAGTACCATTTCGTGAACGATTCCAAGAATCTATTAGCCAGCGATTTAATTGGCAATACTTCTTGCAAGACAATGTTACCGGCTCATGGTTTTTAACAGTTTGGGTGGTCATCTTGCTGCTGGCGACACTCGGTTTAACTATCAGACAAATGGGTGTTTTTCCTGGCGCAACGATTATCATTCTGCTTGCCTGGTTTATTGGCATCTTGTTGACTGCTGGCGAAGGGTTACATATTTACCATTCCAGGGTTGGTCGTTGGTTAAAAACCAACATGTTTAATTCTATATCCAATACGCTGCTTAGCTTGTTCTTACTGCTGGTTCTATATGCATTGTTATATGGAATTTGGCAATGGGCAGTGGTTAATGCAACGTTTAGCCAATATCTTACTGAACCGCAAGATCGCCCACAAGATGGAGCAACCTGGGGTGTCATTGTTGGCGCCTGGGATTTGTTGATGTACGGCCGTTTCCCTCGTGAACAACTCTATCGAGTATGGGCTGTAGTGGCATTTTTTGTCGTCATGGCGATTGTGAGTTTCGCGGCCAACAAGTCTGGCCTTTGGGAGCGTATTAATCCGCTGCGTAAAGTGCTTCTGGCTCTTTGGGTCGTTTCACCAGTCATCGTTTATATCTTATTAGCTGGTGTACCGGCTGATGGCGACTTTATCAATCCGCGCACATTGATAATTGGCGAAATCCTCGTGTTGGGCACGTTCGCCCTTGTAGCATGGCAGAGAGTCATTAAATTTAGTTGGTTAAGCTTAATCATTTGGGCGTTTGCCTGGCCTGCGGCTTACATTGTCTGGCGAGCGATTGGTCGCACAGGTGCTTTCCGCCCGATCAATGTAAGTCTTTGGGGGGGCTTGCTGCTTACCCTGATCATCGCTTCCGCCGTGATTATCTTGTCTTTCCCAATGGGAATGGTTCTCGCCTTGGGTCGGCGCAGTCAAATACGTGGTATTCCCTGGTGGCTGATTTGGCCGGTAGCAATTATTGTGACTATTTGGGGTTTTACGACTTCAACGCCAGAGATTTTGGCTTCGGCAGATAATACGGCTCAACAGGTTATCGCTTTTTGGCCCCTGCTTATTCTGCTTTTGGCCTACATTCTGAACACCACTTTCAAGGGCAATGTGATTGCCGCCGCTAGCACGGCTTTTATCGAGTTCATTCGCGGCGTGCCGTTAATTACTCTACTCTTTATGGCCATCATTATGGCCCCCTTCTTCCTCGGAGAAGGGGCTACTTTGGAAAATGTCTGGGCAGTCATCCTGGGTTACGCGCTTTTTTCAGCCGCTTATATGGCTGAACTCATACGCGGTGGTTTGCAAGCCATTCCCCGTGGACAGTACGATGCAGGCGATGCAATTGGTTTAAATACCTTTCAAAAGATGCGTTTCATCATCCTCCCGCAGGCAATCACAATTGTCATTCCAGGCATTGTGGGACAGTTTATTGGTTCATATAAATCGTCTTCGTTGGTCGCAATTGTGGGTTTGTTTGAATTGTTAGGTATCACCAGAGTAATCGTTTCTAACCCACAATGGTTAGGTTTGCGTCTGGAATTATATGTTTTTGTTGGTGTAGTTTACTTCGTGGGCAGTTTTATCATGTCCTGGTACAGCCGTAGGATGGAAGCACGCTTAAGTATAGGTCAAAATTAAAGCATTGAAATATGGAGGTTGAATGATGACGACAACAAACTTAAATCCCACCGAAGATGTAATTGTCTGCCAGGATGTTCATTTATGGTATGGGGAATATGAAGCTTTACGCGGCGTTAGTCTGCATGTTAAACGTGGCGACGTGATTGTTATTTTAGGGCCGTCCGGCTCTGGTAAGTCCACTTTTATTCGCTCGATTAATCGCCTGGAGGAACACGGGCAAGGCGATATTATTATCAATGGCATCCCGCTAACCCATGATGTCCGCAATATTGCCGAGATCCGCCGAGAAGTAGGCATGGTTTTCCAGCAGTTTAACCTGTTCCCACATTTAACGATCATGGAAAACATTACTCTGGCACCGATTCATGTGCGTAAGTGGTCACGCGAAAAATCGGAAGAGGTGGCGATGAAGTGGCTGACACGTGTTGGCATTCCGGAACAGGCACATAAATATCCTGGTCAGCTTTCTGGTGGACAGCAGCAGCGTGTGGCGATTGCACGCACATTGGCTATGCAGCCAGAGATATTGTTGTTTGATGAGCCGACATCGGCACTTGACCCAGAAATGGTGAAGGAAGTGTTAGATGTAATGTCGGACCTGGCCAAAGAAGGGTATACGATTCTGGCTGTGACACATGAGATGGGCTTTGCACGCGGTGTCGCGGATCGTATTATTTTTATGGATCATGGTGAGATTCTGGAAGAAAACGAACCAAGCGAGTTCTTTGACAATCCACAGCATGATCGATTGAAGCTGTTTTTGTCACAGATTTTGCATCATTAATTCGATTTATGATTGATGATTTTAGATTCACGCTTAAACGGCCGTTTCCCTCGAAACGGCCGTTTTTTATACTGCTTTTGTTTCTATATCCAAAAAGTCCACAAGGGTTTCATTATCAAGCTGGTGACAACTGACACTGCGTCCGGCTGAAGTAAAGATGTAGGCAGCACTTTGCCCATTCACCATATGCTCTGAAATACCGACCGTTAATTTTTGGAGTGCCATGTTTGTCGCTTCTTCACTGGCGTACTCTTGCATATTTTGCAGATATTCATGCGTGGAAACAATTAGCAGCGCAGAATTACCTGACTGTAATGCTTGCCCCACTTCTTCTAGACGTTCATCGCTAATACCTGAATCTTTATTGGCGGCAAACCCACCAATCGCTGCACCAAAACCTGCCCCGAGGATAACACCTGCGGGGCCAGCAGGTGTGCCAAGTAATCCGCCAATAACAGCTCCAATGCCGGCTCCTTTGGGTGCAGAACTATCCTTGCTTTCGTTGAAGTAATAATGACCCTGTTCATTTTTCCGAATGACAACTGTATCCCAAAAATCCAACGTTTTTTGTTTCTTTGCGTCATTTGCCTTCGCAAGTATCTCATTTGCTTTCCCTTCCTCAGGGTAAGCTGCCACAATAATGCCTTCAAAGGTTGCGCTTGCTTGACTCATTCACCAATCCTCCTGATATGTTGAATATTGAATAGTGTAGAAACTCTCTTTTATTACACAATAGTATAAATGAAATTGACATTAATTCAATTTTCTAGCTGACCAAACCAATTTATAGGGGGTGGCTGCTGTGCAGATTCGCCTGGCGTGAGTGTATTTGTGATGACTTGTGCCAGTTGGCTCCAGTCAAAATAGCGTTTTTCAGGGAGGGTTACTGGTCTTGAGAAGGTGTAGGCGGTGCGCATGGGGTCAACGAGTGGGCGCGGCAAACTGCGCCAATAGGCCGTTTCACTGGCAACTGACGGACGGGCGGGCACGAGACGGTAACTACTGACGGGCGGTTGATGGCTCAAGAATTTAAGCCACTGCCAGGCGGCATACGGCCGTTTGCTTTCTGCACTGATAAATGCTCCATCTACCCACAAAGGGGTCACGCCTTCCACGCTGTCTACACCCGGAAATGGAACCACACCCACATGATCCAACAGCTGATAATATTCATAGGTGATTGGTTCATCCACCCAAGCGAGTGCGTGCCGTTGTGCAGACTGGAAATTATCCATGATGCGTACACGTCCATCATCTGATTGCTGGGTTAAGTCTGGTATTTGATCGCGTTGGACTAAATCTTTATACCATGCAAGCGTGCCATCGATATGTGTCGGTTGCAGTGGATGCAGGCAGGGTGGCACGGCCGTTTCTGGACAATTGTCAGCCAACGAATAAGCATAAGCGAAAAGCGCATCTTGCGAGATGTCGAGAAATTGCCAGACGAATGAACTATATTCCGGTTGTGCGGCCAACAAAGTTTGACCATTCGCGTTCATATCTTGCCATTGCCAGAACAAGTTTGGCTCCGGCACACCAGCAAGTGTGTATGCTTCTTTGTCGTAATAAATCAAGTTGAACTCGGCTGTTGTAGGCATAAACCACATACGTTTACGCCATTGCGTCCCTTGCCATATCTGTTCGTAAAAATCACTGGCAACGAAATCTGGATCACTACCAGCAAAATCGGTTAGATCATACACTTTTCCAGCAGCAACCATGTCAATGGTGGGAGGTACGGCCGCCCCGTCATATTCTGCGGCCAGCGTGGAAAGATCAGCAGGTAGTGTGTCCAATGTAACTAATTCGACTTGGATGTGTGGGCTTTGGCGCATAAATTCAGCCGCAGCGCTTTCAAAATCGAGTGCCTGGCAGCATGGAACGGTACGTGGGGGTGGCAGTGCGAAGCGAATTGTGGTTGGTGTGAGTCGCTCTTCGATACCTTGGCGCAGCTGCTGCCAGAATTGGGGTGACGGCCGTCCTTGGTCATCTAAACCGATCAAGCGTGGGGAGGG
>JAGRDI010000153.1:0-4624 GCA_020432765.1 Anaerolineales bacterium
GAAATTGTGTCTACCATGGTCAGATGAACACAAAAAGCAATTTATTGTTGCATCCTTAACGCGGAACTGCATTATTCACAATATGAGTATAGTTGATCAAAAACTAGCTAACAAGTCAGATTATAAAGTCGGTGAAAGGATTAATTTAAGCGATAATGACGTACATGATTATGGACTTTTAGTTCGTGAATTTGCACCTGATTTGTATCAAGAAGCCAAGTCCAGATATTTTTCTAGTGCTTAGCAATTTCATCATTGTGTGCTTTGAACATCATATTTAACGAAGTAGCTTGCTGGATAAAGATAATCTTCTCCAGTTTCATCAATGACACAAATGTACTCGCTACGGCGAGCTGATTTGTCAGGCAATGTGCGATAAACTGTGCGCAGCATTAAATCGTCTTCATAGCCGTCGTTATTGATACAGATAACATATTTAGAATTCATTGACAGCCATGATAGCCGTCTCAAACCAAAATTTCAAGCTGTCGAATAAAAATATCGTCCAAATTCTGATGAATCAATTCATCAATAATATTAGGCGTAGACCTGTCATTCTGAGCGGAGCGAAGCATCCCACGTATTTGAGATGCTTCGGGCTTCGCCACTCAGCATGACACTTTGAATAACCGATTTTAACCATCAAAAATGTGATTTAAGGACTTATCATGTTAATGGTGATAAAGGGCAATAAAAGATGACAGATAAACCAAGTACATGGCAGGAACGCATTACGGGCGAATGGCATGGGATGCCGTCGATTTTTGATGCAGAAGGCAATCATGTGGGCTACAACAAAGTTTTTCGCGAAAGCTCGTTTGAAGGTGATCGCGTGACCTATACGATGGATACACGTTTGGATGCGGTAGGGCCGCTGCGGGCGCGTTTTGAGGCCGGCGAATTTAGTTTTGGTGTGGATGATCGCGGTGGGGATCGCGTATACATGGGGCCTGATTTTATGGGCGCGGGGCATCCGTTTGGGGCGCTGGTGGACGCGCATTATTATTCGCCGGGCTGGACGAGTGATTTGCGCACGATGGTGCATGTGTTAGAAGATGGTGAGACGCAAGTGTATTCGTCGCTTTTGTATGATGGCCCGACAATCAACGGTGTATTTAATGGCATTTACCACGTGGCCTTTGATTACCATACCAATCCAGAGACAAAGGCACGTATTGATGCGTTTGTGGCGCAAGAAAAGGCAGCGGGTAAAAAACCGCATGTGCTGCCGATGAAATTTGCGGGTCGCTGGATGGGTGAGATGCAAGTTTTTGATGCCAAGCAGCAGCCCATCGGCACAAATCAGGTAACCATCAACTACAAACCCGTTTCTTTATTACGCGCTGAAGTGGAGATAACTGTTTCAGGTGTAATGGAACGTAGTTTCAAGTTCTTACGGGCACGAAATGGGATTCGGCATACGTTTGAGGGACCGGATGTGTTTGGCAATGGGATCGCTTACGGCCGTTCCCTCTACACCAGCCAACATTTCTATGGCGAAGCGCTCAAAATCCGGGGACGCGAATTCATTATCGATGATGATTTCACAATGAGCGTCGTATGGGATTGGTTAGCTTCGGATAAACGTCAATACATATCTTTCGGTTTGTTCAAATGGGAACAAGGCGAACAGGTTTTAAAAGCGAGTTATTGAGCATGAAAAGCGTTGTGATTACAGGCAGTACACGCGGGATTGGTTATGGCCTGGCGGAACAGTTTTTGGCACGCGGCTGTCAGGTAACAATCAACGGCCGCTCCGCCTCAGGTGTCGATGAAAAAGTCACCACTCTGGGTGAAAAACATAGCGCAGACAAAGTTACCGGGCAAACTGGTGACGTGACAAAGCCAGAAGATCATCAAGCGGTGTGGGATACGGCCGTTGCCAAATTCGGCAAGGTAGACATCTGGATCAACAACGCCGGCATTGGCCATCCCATGCTCATGGTATGGGAGATTCCGGCCGAACTAGTTAACCGCGTGGTCGATATTGATTTGAAAGGGGTTATTTTCGGTTCACAAATCGCTATTCGCGGGATGCAGCAGCAAGGGTTTGGGCATCTGTACAATATGGAAGGGTTTGGCAGCAACGGCCGTACACGTCCCGGCATCTCTGTGTATGGCACGACCAAAGCAGGCTTACGCTTCTTAACACAATCATTGACCGCTGAGACGAAAGATACGGCCGTTAAAGTCAGCGCCCTCAGTCCCGGCATCGTCATCACCGAATTCATCACCGACCAATACAAAGATGATCCGCAAGGATTGGAAGACGCCAAACGCATTTTTAACATTCTTGGCGACCGTGTGGAAACCGTCACACCCTGGCTGGTTGACAAGGTGCTGTCCAACGACAAAAGCGGCGCACGTTTTGAGTGGCTCACTTCGCGCAAAATCACCTGGCGCTTTCTGACGGCACGCTTTAACAAACGCGATTTGTTTACTGAATAAAGTTATCGCGTATTACGTGGCTTGTCTACGCATTACGCAATCAACAAAAATGTACCCATAAATGCAAACACTTTCAAAGGAGCAGCCGCAGTATCCTTACTGCGTGTCCAGAGCTAGACGCGACGCACACGCAGCCCTAAATGTCGCCCAAAAGCGTCAAAATCACGATCATTATGCAAGAGTTCGAGGTTGTTTTGCAAACAAAACGTAGCAATCAAACAGTCAATCGTCTTACGGATAGTAAGCCCATGAGCACGCAAAGTACGATAGTTGCGGGCGCTAGCCAATGCAATATCCTGCCCGACTATTGGCAAGACGGGAAATTTCAACAGTGCTTTCTGTGCTTGCCTGAAATCGCGATCAGTGCGAAATCCTCGCAACACTTCAGCCAAAATCAAATCGCCGACAACAATCCGCTCGATACCCAAAATTTGATGCAGATGATTCGTTTGCAGCGTGATTGTCCCATTAAAATAATCAATCCAGACAGGAGAATCAACCAACAAGCTCAAGGCGATCCTCCCGCATTTCATCTAAGTCGCCTTCCCAACGAAGCTGACCGCGTAACTTACGTACTTCGGCTTGTTGATACATTTCTACCAGAAGACGCAGCGCTTTATCAACAACTTGACGCTTGGTATCAATCCCGGTCAACTGCTGTGCCTGTAACATTAAATCATCGTCGATCACAATATTTGTGCGCATAATTCACCTCAAGTTAACTTTATGTGTATAGTTTATAATATTCATGTGTATAAAACAAGGTTCAAATGCCCATAAATACAGACACTTTCAAACAAGCAATGTCCAAATTCGCCACCGGTGTGACCGTGGTGACAACGCTTTATCAAGACACGCCCGTCGGCATCACAGTTAGCGCATTCAGCAGCCTGAGCCTGGATCCGCCTTTGGTGATGATCAACTTAGGCAAACATCTTTTCACCCACAAAGTCATCGCCGGCAGCGGTGTTTTTGCGGTCAATATCCTGGGCGCACATCAAAAAGAGATGGGTTTGCGCTTTGCCGGAATGCTGCCAGGTGTAGAGGATCGTTTTGCGGGGATTGCGGTAGATACGGCCGTTACCAACTGCCCCATCCTGTCCGACGCGCTCGCCTGGGTTGACTGCCGCGTCTGGGAAATGTACGACGGCGGCGATCATACCATATTTGTCGGCGAAGTCCTCGATGTTTATGCCGGTGAGGCAGACACACCACTCCTCTATCATAGCCGTTTATGGCGGCGCAGCGAATCGCTCGAACTGCCAACTATCCCGCACAAAGCAACTTTGATCGATGTCGGCCCCCGTGACGGCATTCAAACCCAGAAAATAATCATCCCAGTTGACAAAAAAATCGCCATGATTCAAGGTTTGATCGACGCGGGTCTGAAAAATATTCAAGTTACCTCATTTGTGCATCCACGTGTCGTGCCGCAGTTGGCCGACGCCGAAGAAGTCTGTGCGCGGCTGCCCAAAGCCGATGATGTCAATTTTAGTGCCTTAGTGCTGAATATGCGCGGGTTAGAACGCGCTCACGCCGCCGGTATCAAACATGTCGATATGGGCGTACCCGCCAGTGAAACGTTGAGCCGGAAAAACGCCAACAGCAGCATCGAAGAAGGGATGCAGCGCATGGAAGCGATGATCAAGCAGGCACACGAATGGGACATGACCGTGCGTGCCGGTGTACAAACTGCCTTTGGCTGTGTGTACGAAGGCAATATAGACCGAGGTTGGGTGGTTTCACTGTCCAAACGTTTTCTAAAAATGGAGATAGATGAACTTTCGCTGGCTGATTCCTCCGGTATGGGCAATCCGCAGCAAATCCGGCGCACAATTCAGGAACTGCTGCCACTGGTTGGCGATATGCCTATCGCACTGCATTTGCACGATACACGCGGCATGGGTCTGGCAAATTTACTCTCGGCACTCAAAAGCGGTGTGACAAGGTTTGACACTTCCTTTGGCGGCTTGGGCGGCTGTCCATTCATTGAGGGCGCAAAGGGCAACATCGCTACTGAAGATACAGCTTATATGCTGCATGAGATGGGGCTTGAAACGGGGGTTGACATTGGTAAAGTAACGGCCGTGTCCAAACAAATCGGCGCATTCCTGGGTGTTGAATTGCCTAGCAAGATTGCTACATTGGAAAAGCAGTAACACAGAGGAACACGGAG
>JAGRDI010000153.1:4686-7277 GCA_020432765.1 Anaerolineales bacterium
TCCCTAAAACTCCGTGTCTTCTCCGTGTTCCATTTTATCTCAATTATGGCTCAAACAATTGCGGAAAAAATCATCTCACAACACGCTGGTCATAAAGTCATGGCCGGCGATTTGGCCATTGTTCCTGTCGATGGTGCCATGGCTACTGACACGACTGCACCTTTGGCGATCAAAGCATTTCGCGAGATGGGCGGTACGCAGTTGTGGGATGCCTCCAAGATATGGTTGGTGCTTGACCACGCTGTGCCCGCTCCCAACGAACGCATCAGCAATTTACACCAGATGATGCGCGCGTTTGCGCGTGAGATGGGCTGCAAATTATACGAAGCCGGGCAGGGCATTTGTCATCAACTCATGGTTGAAAATCAACATGCTAGACCGGGTGAGATATTTCTGGGTGCCGATTCACATACGCCCACGCTTGGTGCAGTCGGCACGTTTGCAACCGGTGTAGGCTCAACAGACCTGGCGGCAGTCATGTTGACCGGCCAAACCTGGTTGAAGGTACCGCATACGATTAAGATCGAATTAAACGGCCGTCTCCAACCCGGCGTCGTAGCCAAAGATGTGATTTTGTATCTGGTAGGCAAATTGGGTATTGCAGGTGCGACTTATGAAGCGGTTGAGTTTACAGGAACGGCCGTTGCACATATGACCCTCGCCAGCCGCATGACCCTATCCAATATGGTCGCCGAAATGGGCGCAAAAACAGGTCTGGTTGATACCACAGGTCTAGAATTACCCTATGATTTCGAACCAATCGCTCCCGATCCGAATGCCAGCTACAGCAAAGCCTATCACATTGATATATCTACTTTGCAGCCACAAATTGCCCTCCCCCATTCCCCAGACAATGTTGTCGACATTAACAAAGTTGCCGGCCAAAAAGTAAACGTGGCATTTATCGGTTCATGTACCAACAGTCGTCTCGAAGATTGGCATGCAGCCGCTCAAATTCTTGCAGGCAAACAAATTGCACCAGGCATGCGTCTATTAATCGCCCCCGCCTCGAAAACTGTATTCGATGAAGGTTTACGCGACGGCACTGTGCAAATTCTATCCGATGCAGGCGCCCTATTCATTACCGCCGGCTGCGGCCCTTGTGTCGGTACGCATCAAGGTGTGCCGGGCGATGGCGAAGTAGTCATTTCCAGCACCAATCGCAATTTTCGTGGACGGATGGGTAATCCCAATTCAAAAGTTTATTTAGCTTCACCAGCAGTTGTGGCCGCAACGGCCGTTGCTGGTGAACTTATTGATCCAGCAGAGCTATAAAATGGAACTACACATTAAACCAGTCTCAAAAAATGACGCACAGGAATTTATTCTATGGCGCTATGAGCCACCTTACGATGTCTACAATATCATCAACGATCCGACTAATAGCGATAAAATCCGGGAACATATCCACTATTTTGTCGATCCGACAATCAATTGCCATGTCATCACAGATACAAACGGCGACCTTCTCGGTTTTGTAACATTTGGCACAGATGGTCAGGTTCCCGGCGGCAATTACAACGCTGAGGCACTAGACATCGGTATGGGCATCCGACCCGATTTGACTGGACAAGGTCAAGGTCATGCTTTTATCACAGCCGCGATAAATTTTGCTGTAAAAACCTATGAACCAACAATGCTGCGTACAACAGTTGCGACCTTCAACACACGTGCCCAACGTCTCTGTCTACGGGCCGGTTTCACAATCGTTGATGAATTTGTTGCGACGACGTGGACAAAGAAACCATTCTACATCCTGACAAAAACTGTATGAACCTAATCACCGCACCTGTCCATGTTTATGGTGACAATATCGATACAGACCGCATCATTCCCGGCAAATACACCAAAACACTCGATCTGAGTCATTTGGCTAAACATGTTTTCGAAGATCTGGACCCGACTTTCAAGGATCGTGTCCAGCCCGGTGATATCTTGGCCGCTGGTGAGAATTTTGGCTGTGGTTCTTCACGAGAACAAGCTCCGTTAGCACTTAAAGCCGCCGGGGTCAGTGCCGTGGTCGCCACCTATTTCGCACGCATTTTTTTCCGGAATGCGATCAATATCGGCTTACCGGTAGTGGAAATTGGGCCTCATGACATTCAACCGGGATCATTAATAACGATAGATTTACTCAGCGGAATAGTAACCGATAATGCAAAAAACAAAGTTTATGCGGCAGCAAAAATGCCTGTCGTGATGGTTGATATTTTGCAAGCAGGTGGATTGGTTAGTTATCTGCAAAAATATAAGACTTATTAAAATGGATATTGCGTAAAGCTTCTTTGCTTTTGAGTAAAAAAGAACTATGACTTACGATAATTGGCTTAAAACCATCCCATCTGAAATTATCAATGAACCATTGTGGAATATGAATTTGTATCGTCATGCGTTGTTTCCAGGCAAATTAGCCTGGTTTGATAGTTCAAAATTGTCTCAAAACCGACGAACTTTACGATTATCAGCTCAACTTTATCGTGCCACAGGAAAGATTAGCAGCAATATTGCAGAAGGATACAGTATGGCCTCTGGCAAAGATCCGGCACACTTTCAAGTACCTATGCCATCCGATACGCAATACGCAATACGCA
>JAGRDI010000154.1 GCA_020432765.1 Anaerolineales bacterium
CCTGATCATCGGTACGGCCGTAATGTTCTAATTCGCCATCTTGTGTCCAGCGACCTAAATCTCTGGTGCGGAACATAAGGCGTCCGTTGCCCAAAAACGGATC
This sequence comes from Anaerolineales bacterium, assembly GCA_020432765.1. Classification (GTDB taxonomy): domain Bacteria; phylum Chloroflexota; class Anaerolineae; order Promineifilales; family Promineifilaceae; genus JAACFF01. Next base: position 104 of record JAGRDI010000154.1, read on the forward strand.
AGGCAAATAACGCTCATTGGTTAGCAGTTCGTTGCCGATATAACCCGCCGAGACGCAGTCGCCACCTGCCCACATCTCACCGACCTCGCCGATAGCGCACGGCTGCAAATCTGCATTGAGGATATAAACTGTGTTGTTGGGGGTCGGTTTTCCGATGGTTAGTTTTTCTTTCCAGGGATAATGAATTTCAGCCGTGTTAACAATGGTCACTTCAGTTGGCCCACAGGAATTATAGAATGTGCAAAATGAAGCCCATTTGTCCGCCAGGGGACGTGGACACGGTTCACCGGCTACCGCAACGATTTTGATATTATGCGCCTGTTTGGTATCAAATGAACTTAGGATTGAAGGTGTAGAGATCAGTACATCAACCTGGCTAACGACATCCATGAAATCTTTATTGCGTATGACGAGTGTCGCCCCATTTGCAAGCGCACCCAAAATTTCCCAGGCAGCCATATCAAAAGCGATGTTCAAGATTTGGCCAACTTTCATACCTGGGCGGATGCCAAGATTACCGGGTGTGGTGAGTAACAAGTTCGCTGCGTTGCCGTGTGTGACCTGGACACCATTGGGATGACCAGTTGTGCCAGAAGTAAAAATGATGTAACAGGTGTGTTTGGGGGTAACGGCCGTTGCGGGCATAAATGGCTCTACAAATTCATCCTCATCAGTAAATGGGACCGCCATCATTTCGTCGATCGCGATCGCGATACGGCCGTGTTCTGCTGGTAAAAGGTGCTGCAAATCAGAAAGTGTCAAAATGACATCGATTTTGGCAATGTCAAGCACATATTTGAGATGCCCTTCGGGTGCAACGCCGAGATGCTGGGGCACATATGCGGCACCTACCTTTAATGCTGCCATAATCCCAACGACCATTGGAATTGAACGCTGCAAGAAAATGGCCACATTATCACCTGTTTTGACACCATATTGGGCGAGTTGATCAGCAAGTCGGTTTGCTTGCCGGTTGAGCTGCCGAAAAGTGATGGCATCGTCCAAATGTTGCACAGCAACTGCCTCTGGTTGTGTGGCAGCATGTTTCTCAAAGGCGTGATGCATGCAATCGTGTGGGGGTGTGATGGCAGGTCCTTGTCCAAAACGTTCAAAAAGAATGCGATCGATGAAGGACAAGTCGCGCATGGCTGCTTTTGAAAATTCAAATGCCTTGGGCGTTTTGTAGGCATTGATCTTATTGCGCCGTGGATCGTTTATAAAGGGAATTTCTCTTGTGCGATAGCGCATTGTTGGGTGGGGTGCTAATCCAGACCAAGAATTGATTGGGGGTGAATTGAACATAATTTTCTCCTTTGTATGCTGGTAAAATCCTGTTTAATTTGACGTTGACCAGTCTAAAAATTAGGTATTGCATTCAAATTACGAAAAAATTACATTACCATTACTATCTGCTGGGATTCGGCCGTTTTCAATCTGAAATTAGAGCGAAAAAGCCTAACGACAACCCATCCTAAATTCCTGAAGTCGAGAAAGGTGCGGTTTTTGAGTGCAAACAAAAAAACCGTTCTCAATTGAGAACGGCTTTTTTAGTCGGGGTGCGCGGATTCGAACCGCGGACCTCTTCGACCCGAACGAAGCGCGCTGCCAGGCTGCGCCACACCCCGAATAAGCACAAATTATAAACCATGCTGTTTAGATTGCAACCTTGAATGAAAGATTGTTTAATTAGGCTATGGTGGGGTTTTAAGCCTCGAATTGTGTATATTTGATAGTCTGACAGGAGAGCTAGTCTACTGGTCTGCCGGTCAGCTTGTTAGCCTGAAATGCTGCTAAGCTGACTAAAGGAAGCTCCGTTGAAAAAATGGCAATTTTGGCTCGGCGTTATTATTAGCGTCGGCTTTTTAGTTTATGCGCTGCAAGGCTTGAAACTCACAGAAGTTTTTAGCCAGGTACAAAGAGCAAATTATTATTGGTTAATTCCGGCTGTGGCGGTTTATTTTGTGGCCGTATGGGCGCGTACATGGCGTTGGGATTATATGTTACGGCCGATAAAAAAAATACCGATTCGCCGCCTCTTTCCCGTTGTTGTGATCGGCTATATGGGCAACAATGTTTACCCATTTCGGGCTGGGGAACTGCTGCGGTCCTTTGTGCTGTACGAACGCGAGGATGTGGCGATTGGCGCGAGCATGGCGACCGTTATTGTAGAGCGTGTTTTTGACGGTTTGGTTATGTTAATGTTTGTTTTTGTTGCGCTGCCGTTGACCCCAATTCCCAGCGAAAGCGTTCAGACCTTGGTCGTTTTTGCCAGTATCGCCTTTTTTGCAGCCTTAATTGTTTTTTTTGGCCTTGCAGCTAAACCGGATATTTTTTACAATCTTGCCGCTAAAATCTTGAATTGGCTTCTTCCCGAGCGTTTTGCCAAACCAACATTAGACTTCTTGGCTCGTTTTCTTGAAGGTCTTGAATCTTTACGTAGTTTTCGTAATGTTGTGATGATATTTCTTACGTCAGTTGTGATTTGGTTGCTTGAAACAGTCAAATATTGGTTTGTCATGCAAGCTTTTGATTTCCATGTTACTTTCTTTGCGTTGATGTTGATGAATGGGGTTGTTAATCTATTTACAACCTTGCCATCGGCACCCGGTTATGTGGGCACATTTGACACACCCGGCATAGAGACACTGGTTTTGTATGGTGTAGCGCGTACCACAGCCACAGCTTATACCTTGGTTTTGCATGCTGCTTTGTGGCTGCCGATCACCTTGTTGGGCGTTTACTATATGTTTAAAGAAGGATTGGGATGGTCGAGCTTTAGTAAGGCTGTAGAAGCTGCTGAAGGCGAAACTGAGGAAGCTGCTGTATGAAAATTGGAATTGTAGGAGCTGGCCTGGCTGGTTTATCGGCTGCATTAGATTTGTTAGCTGCCGGGCATGAAGTTGTCATTTATGAAGCTGCCGATCGACCTGGAGGTCTGGCGAATGGGTTCAAAGATGAAAAATGGGAGTGGCCGCTCGAAAAATTTTACCATCATATTTTTACCACTGATAAAGAGATTATTAAACTCGTTGAAGAATTAGGCATAAGCGAAAAATTATTTTTCCCACACCCAACAACTTCTGTGATTTATGACGGAGAAATTGTCCCATTTGATTCGCCCTGGCGTTGGATTACTTTTCCTGGTTTCAATCTGCTTGATGTGGCGCGTTATGGTTTTGTGAGTGCCTATTTGCGTTTTACGAAACCATGGCGGCGGTTGGAACAAGAAACGGCCGATGCCTGGCTGCGACGTAATTATGGTGACAAAATTTATGAAATGGTGTGGCGGCCGCTGCTGATAGGAAAATTTGGTCCCTATTTTGAGCAGGTAAATATGGCCTGGATGTGGGCACGGCTGCATGTGCGTTCGATGCGTTTGGGTTATTTTGAGGGTGGTTTTCAATTTTTGGTGGACACATTGGCAGCTGCGGTACGTGATCGCGGCGGGCAGATACTGTTAGAGACTGCGGTACAAAAGGTTAGCCAGAATGTAGACGGCCGTTTCTCACTAACAACACCCACTATAACAACCACCTATGACCAGATTCTTTCTACAGTTTCACCTGGTTTGACAAGCCGCATTGTGCCTGATTTGCCGCCTGATTATTTGCAGCAGTTGCTCAAACTAAAGAATATGGGCGCAGTTGTGATGACATTTGCTTTGAACCACCCGCTGATGCCGGACGGAATGACTTATTGGTTGAATATTCCCTCGAATTCGCCTGACAAAATGAAAAACGACATTCCCTTCTTGGCCCTGGTTGAACATACCAATTTTATCAATTCAAGTCATTATGGTGGCGAAACGATTATTTATTGCGGTGACTATGTACATCCTGATCATCCCTATTTTGCTATGGACCAATCTGAATTGGAAGCGTTGTTTGTGGGGGTGTTACACAAATTTAACCCCGATTTTAAGCCAGAATGGGTGCGCAAGAGTTGGTTGTTCCGTGAAACCTATGCCCAGCCGGTGCCATTGGTGGGACATTCTGCTAACATTCCTGACCTGCGCACACCTAAACATGGACTCTACTTTGCGAGTATGAGCCAGGTGTATCCATGGGATCGGGGTACAAATTTTGCCGTCGAAATCGGGCGGCGCGTGGCGCGTTTGATGCTGGCAGATGGTGCTGCAGCTTCTGCGCCGGACCCAAAGCAAGCTGTATCCAACCCCTAATAGTTTTTGATCAGGAAATGCATCCGTGAAGGCATGACTGTTTTCAAATGCCTAAAGTTAAAAACAATCAAGCCCAAAGCGTATGCAAAGCGCCCGCGAAAGATGGGTTTTCGACCAGTTAAAAATCATGTTAACGCCGATAATTAAAATTCGAGTATCGATTTGATGTGTGATTAATTTTTAATCAGGTAACAGATGCAGGTCGGATTGCTAATCTGACCACGGGATTAATTATCAGGTTTATAGTGGAGTTTGTTTTATGAAAATTATTGTTGTTGGCACCGGTTTTGTGGGTTTGCCACATGCGGCTGTCCTTTCTGAATATGGTCACGAAGTTCATGCTTATGACATTGACGAAGCTCGTATCAAAGCATATAAATCTGGTGAACGCACCCGGATTGAACGTTATGTCAACGAACCCGGTTTGGCAGCCGCTATTTCTGAGAATATTAACCGCTACCTTTTCTTTACCACAGACATTTCAAATGTGGTGGAGGGCTTAGATGCTGTTTTTCTATGCCTGAATACACCTCCTAACCGGGATGGTTCATCCGATTTGAGTTATTACTTAAATGCAGCTCACCATCTGGCTGATTTGTTGGCGAAACGTCAAGATAAAAAGCGTGTTGTGTTGGTAAATAAAAGTACTGTGCCTGTTGGCACAGCACGTTTGTTAGAGAATATTATGCGGGAGTACGGGGTGGAGAATGTTGGCGTCGCCGCAAACCCCGAATTTTTAGCTCAGGGTAACGCTATTGAAGGCTCACGACGTCCTGATCGTATCGTCTTAGGAGCTGACACAGAGGAAGATTTCCAGATTTTGCGGCGTGTATATTCCCAGTTTGTCAACCATGTACGCATTCGTTATTTGGAAACGACACCGGAAACGGCCGAAGCCATCAAATACATGGCTAATACACTCCTGTTGACCTATATTTCTTTCTGGAATGGCGTTGGTGGTCGTCTGGCAGAATCTTATGGCAATATCCGCATGGAGGATCTTAAAATTGGCGTGACTTCTGACAGTCGTATCAGCACATGGGGATCATATGTCAGTAATGGTGCGGGCGGTAGTTGTTTTGGCAAAGATATTCAATCGTTAATATACCAGTTAAACCAAAACGGCCGTTCCACCGACTTGCTGCAGGCAGTTTACAATATCAATGAATATCAAAAATCATATCTCGTTGACCGCGCTATACATGAAGCTGATTTTAATTTTAACCAGAAAACAGTCGCGTTATTAGGTTTGGCATTCAAAAAGCGAACCAATGATATGCGTGATTCGGCGGCATTGAAGGTTGTGGAATCTTTGTTAGCGCGCGGCGTACACTCGATACGTGCATATGATCCGTTGGCGGCAGAAGATGCACAAACGATTTGGTTTAATCCTGAGGATAACCATTTATTTGGGCGTATCAGTTATCATGCCAATGCCAAAGAGGCGATCCAGGGCAGTGATGCACTGTTTATCTCAACAGACTGGGAAGAGTTTCGTGGTCTTTCACGTACAATTGAAACCACTGTGCAGCCACCTTATCTTGTGATAGACGGCCGTCGTATGTTACCTGATTTTGATGCACTTGTGGCGCAAGGATATGACTACTTACCGGTTGGTGGGGTATTGTTATGTGGTGCGCAATACCAAAAACAACCTGCCAATAGTCAACCTTCTGCAAAGGTCGTTGGCGAAACCAAACCAATTGCTTAAATATTTAGACGGACGACAATTTTTCATTAGTCCCCTGTTATTCGTCATTAAAAAACAAATTGATGACGAATTTAATCTTGCATATGGACAGGTGATCTATCTGAAGACCAAGGGGCATAGGGTGCCATGGTAAAGTTGGCTAATTTGATTAATACTGTGTCGTAATTGACTCGCCAGCCGGCAAAATCTTGCCAGGCTTTATCACGATTTGTTCTAAGAGGTACTCCTTGTAATTCGAGTAGATCACAGACTTCGTCAAATTCTTGCTTACTGATACTAATTGGGTCATCTGGCTGTGGATCAGCCACATAGGTAAGGTGGAAAAAATTGGCGATTTGCCGCAATGCTAAATAGCCATTGCGCAAACAAAAAGCAGCGCGTGGCTCCCAATGAACATCGATTGTTGATAACATGAGAGCTGCTGCATCCATAACGGTTCCGGCTGCGGTGATCCAGGAGCGTTCAGGTTGAGGGGAACGAAAAAAAGCCAGTGCACTGAGTGATGTATGGCTTTCTTCAATTTCTGCAAACCAAATTTGCCAGGTGACCCAAAACTCACGCAAATTTTCAAGCTCGCCAGTACGATATACACGCCCGATGAGTTCGACTGCCATGGGCGGTGTGCCCGCATAACTTTCTAGCAGTGCAACGGCCGTTTCGCGTTTACTAAAGGCAGCATACATGGTGGGCAGATAGGCGATTAACAAAGCAATTAATATCAAGCCCAACAAAGCCTCGGAAAACTCTAGAATTTTGAATATTGTGGCCTCATTTGAGGCATAGCCAAGTGTTAAAAGGGACGAGCCACTCAACCTGAACGCTTCGTAAGCGGTCATCGGGGACACGGCCCAATACATCAAGGCATAGCCAAGCAAAACCAAAGTGAGCATAATCGCAGGTAGCAGCACCAAAGTAAATGGGGCGAAGAATGCCATAATTCGATCACGTTCTGCATAGCTGGCAGAGTTGCTTAAGCGTAAGTGGAACAAGCCGTGTACTGTTCGAAAGGTGATGCGCGTTAACCAAACGTCGATGCCGCGTGGCAGCACAAAAGATTTTATTGCCGCAATGACAGTGCTCGTCACAAGCAAAAAGCCTGCTAAGAAGAGGATAATGCGCAAGATAAGATAAAGCGTTTCTTCTAGTTGCATAAAGTGTTGTCCAAAATTGATTCCTCTGAGGGTTAATACATCGTGCGTAGTTTTTCTGGTCTATGTACGACGCATTGCGTACTTCTGCTTATTATAAAATGCTTGACAGTAAAAGAAAATGTAGCTTTTACCTTTCGCAAATTTCGTGTTAAGATTGCGTAATTATGAAGCGCCCTGATAACATCCGAGAAACCCGCTGGGAACTGGCACCACCTATACCCCAACAAATTCGCCAATCTTATAATGGCCTTTCTCCAATCCTATTACAGCTGCTCTATAACCGTGGCATTGTCGAGCCGGGACAAGTTCAAGCATTTTTAGAAGGACATTATCTCGAAAGTACCGATCCCTTTTTACTGCCTGATATGGAGTTGGCTGTCGGGCGTATTCAAAAAGCAATTGATGAATCAGAAATGATTGTGGTGTATGGTGATTTTGATGCCGATGGTATCACGTCAACCGTATTGTTGACCCAGGCATTGCGCGGCTTGGGGGCTGAACGCAATAATATACGGCCGTATATCCCTGACCGTATTGATGAAGGTTACGGCCTTAACACAGAAGCTCTTGACAAAATAAAAGCCATGGGTGCGAGCTTAGTTATTACTGTCGATTGCGGGATTCGTTCTATTGATGAAGTGGACCATGCCAATGATATTGGTCTGGATATTATTCTTACCGATCATCATAGTTTGGGTCCGCAGTTGCCACCAGCCCTGGCCATTATTAATCCCAAACGTCCTGATTCTGCCTATCCCGAAAAAATGTTGGCCGGTGTTGGTATCGCCTACAAAATGGTTCAAGCGCTGTACTTGACAATGCCTGGTCAAGCTCAAGAGCCGGTGGAAAATTACCTTGACCTGGTTGCCATAGGCTCGGTGGCCGATTTAGCACCATTACTGGGTGAGAATCGCCGTTTAGTTAATGAAGGACTTGTTGTTTTAAATCGTTTACAACGGCCCGGTTTAGCAGCTTTGGCAAATTTGAGTGGTTTGAAGAAGGGCAGTTTAACGGCCGAATCCATTGGTTTTGGTTTGGGGCCACGCATCAATGCGGCTGGACGTTTGGCGCATGCCTATTCGGCAGCAAAATTACTGGCGGTTAACAATCCTGTGCAAGCACGCTCGTTAGCTGAAGAGTTAAACGCACTCAATAAAGAACGCCAACGCCTCACCGCTGACATGAGCAGTAAGGCTGAAACAATGGTGAATCCTGAAGATTTCATTTTAATCGCTGGCGATGACAATTTTGCGCCGGGGGTAGTTGGCTTGGTTGCCAGCCGCCTCACTGAAAAACATTATCGTCCCAGTATCGTCCTCGAGATGGGCGCCGAAGAAAGTCGTGGCTCTTGCCGTTCGATTCCTGAATTTCATATAACGGCCGCTTTAGATGAAATGGCAGAGTTGCTTGTGCGTTTTGGCGGTCATGCGCAAGCGGCCGGTTTAACTATCCGCAATGAAAATTTGACGGAATTTGAGGCACGTATGCGTGCTCTGGCCAAAAATCAATTGGCCGACAAACCGCTTTCTCCAACATTAACGATTGATGCCGAAATCGATCTGGGAGATGTGGATTGGGCTTTGCATGAAACTTTGCAGCAGCTAGAACCAACTGGATATGCGAATCCAGCTCCGGTGTTTATGAGCCGCAACATTGAGGTGTTTAGTCATCGTGCAGTAGGCCAGCAAGGTGCTCATTTGCAATTAAGACTCAGCACCAGCACAGGCAATACTGAACGTATCATTCCAGCAATTGCATTCCGTCAGGGGGATTGGGCGACGAGCCTGCCACAATACATTGATCTTGCCTATACGATTAGTGTGAATGAGTGGAACGGCCGTCGAAACCTGCAATTAATGGTACAAGATTTACGCCCGGCCAAAATCACTGAATTAGAACCTGAATCTCTATGAAGCTGCCCGCCTATCAACTCATCCGAAAAGTGAATGAATGGCAAGCCTGCCTGGAAATATTGCAAGCTGAACCCAGTATCGCCATTGATCTGGAAGCCAACAGCATGTATGCTTACCGCGAAAAAATTTGTCTTATCCAGATTTCAACACCCAACCAGGATTTTATTCTTGATCCTACCATTCAAGCCTTAGATTTGGAACCATTTGGGGAATTGATCATAAACCCTGAGATTCAAAAGATTTTTCATGCGGCTGAATATGATTTAATTTTACTCAAACGTGAATTTGGATGGGAATTAAAAAATCTGTTTGATACGATGTGGGCGGCTCGAATTTTAGGTTATAAACGTTTTGGCTTAGCGAGTATGTTAGAGACTTGTTTCCAGGTAAAGTTAAACAAACGTTACCAAAAGTCGAATTGGTGTCAACGGCCGTTATCTCCCGAACAGCTTGTCTATGCCCAACACGACACTCATTTTTTGTTTGCCTTGCGTGACCGTTTGGCTGCGGAATTGGCTGCTGCGGGTAGTGAAGAAGAAGCCGTGGAACTATTTGCGGCCCAAACAAAAATTGTTTTACCCAATACAGATTTTGATCCAGACAGCTTTTGGCATATGCAGGGGGTGCAAGATTTGTCACGCAAGCAGCAAGCCGTGTTAAAAGAAGTCAATATTTACCGTGATCGGGCTGCACGCGATCGTAACCAACCGCTTTTTAAGATTTTTGGTGGGCGTACATTGCTAGAAATTGCCAAACAAACACCTAAAAGCATGCAGGAATTGCGCAGAATTCATGGTATGACCAATGGGCAAATTCACCGTTATGGCCAAGGCGTGTTACAAGCTGTGCAGCGCGGCTTAAAAGCAGCACCTCCGGCACATCCAAAACGAAACAAACGTCTACCAGATGATGTTCTTGCACGTTATGATATTTTACATAACTGGCGCAAACAACGCGGCTTGCAACGCGGTGTGGAATCAGATGTTATTTTAAGTCGTGAAGCTTTGTGGGAAATCGCCCACACCAACCCAACTTGTATGGCGGAATTGGAACCATTGGATTCGATTGGCCCTTGGCGTTGTGCCACTTATGGGCCTGAAATTATTGAATTGTTGACAACGTAGAAGCATTTCAGCTGGTCAGCCAGTCAGCTCGTCAGCAAAAAAGCTGAACTGCTGACAAGTTGACTAGCTACGCCCAAAGGAGCGAATGAGATGAAATTAACTTTCCATGGGGCTGTACGCACTGTAACTGGTTCGCAGCATTTGATTGAAGTGAATGGTAAAAAAATCTTACTCGATTGTGGGCTTTATCAAGGTTCGCGCCAGGAAAGCTATCGCCGCAACCAAAATTTGCCGTTCAATTGCAACGAAATTGATGTTTTAGTTTTATCCCATGCCCATATCGATCACAGTGGCAATATCCCCAATTTAGTCAAAAATGGTTTCCAGGGCGATATTTTTTGCACGTATGCCACGCGAGATTTATGTGCTATTATGCTGCGTGACAGTGCAAAAATTCAACAGCATGATATTGAATACCTCAATAAAAAATTGCGCAAGAAAAATTTGCCATTGGCAGAGCCTTTATATGTGATGGAGGATGTGCTGGCGAGTTTGAAACTATTTGTTGGTTTGGGATACGAACGGCCGTTTCAAATTATGCCTGGTGTAAGACTCACATTTTATGACGCTGGACATATTTTGGGTTCTGCCATGGTCGCGCTTGATATTGTAGATCAAGAGAGTAAACGTGATGTGCGCTTGGTTTTCAGCGGGGATGTCGGGCGCCCCAACCGTCCGATTTTGAATGACCCCACGATGCTTGATGCTGCGGATGTCTTGCTTGTCGAAAGTACCTATGGTAACCGCATCCACCCCGAACTTGAATCAGCGAGCAAACGTTTAGAACAAATTGTGAATGAGACCTTTAAACGCGGTGGTAAATTGATCATGCCCGCTTTTGCTGTAGGTCGTTCGCAAGAGCTGGTTTATCGTTTGCATCAATTGGTTGAAAATGGGGATATTTCGCCGCGATTACCAGTGTATGTAGACAGCCCGCTGGCTATTGATGCGACCGGCATCTACCGGCTGCATCCCGAAGCATATGATGCAGAAGTGGAAACGTTTTTAGCGACTGATCGCCATGGTGATCCGTTTGGCTTTGATATGATGCACTACACACGCTCGACACGCGAGTCGAAGGAACTCAATTTCCTGCATGAACCGGCAGTTATCATTTCGGCCAGTGGCATGGCAGAGGCTGGACGCATTTTGCATCATCTCAAAAATAATATCGAAGATCCGCGCAATACGATCCTGATTACGGGCTGGCAAGCTCCGAATACATTGGGTCGTCGTTTGGTTGAGAAACAGCCAGTTGTGAAGATTTTTGGCGAAGAATATGAACTAAAAGCACAGGTTGAAGTGATCAATGGCTTTAGCGCTCACGCAGATAAAAACGAATTGTTAGATTGGACGGGACATTTCAAGCAACGGCCGTCACACACTTTTATCGTGCATGGTGAAGAAGAATCCAGCCTGGCCTTTGCAGAAACACTGCGCCGCCAACAAGGTTTCCAGCATGTAACTGTGCCGGAATTGGGGCAAACATTTACGATTTAGGGTGGGAGCAAGAAGTCAGGAGTAAAGTGACTCGTACTCCTGACTTCGCTTTTCAAACAACCCCTAATTCGCGGCCAACCTCTCCAAATATCTCCAACGCCTGCTCGATGTCTGTGCTGCTGTGGGCTGCGGAGTTCATGACACGCACCCGTGCTTTGCCTTGAGGTACAGTGGGGAAGCCAATCGCCATCGCAAACACACCTTCTTCGAATAACCGGCGGCTGAATTGTTGTGCCAGAGGCGCTTCGCCCAACATGACCGGCACAATCGGCGTTGCGCTGTGACCCGTATCAAATCCGAGTTGAGCCATGCCTTCGCTGAAGATTTTTGCATTGTTCCACAAGCGGTCAACAAGTTCGGTTGAGTCAGAGAGAATATTGACAGCTTCCAAACAGGCGGCTACATCGGGTACAGTCATGGCGCTGGAGAACAAAAACGGCCGTCCGCGCTGGCGTAACCATTCAATGATCTCAGCACGACCGGCAACCAGCCCGCCGACAACACCAAATGCTTTGCTCAATGTACCGATTTCAATATCAACACGGCCGTGTAACCCAAAATGATCGACGATGCCGCGTCCGCCTGTACCGAGTACACCTTCCCCATGCGCGTCATCGACCATTGTGATGATGTCATACTTTTCTGCCACCGCGACGATTTTGTCCAATGGTGCGATATCGCCGTCCATGCTAAACACGCCATCACTGATAATCATGCGACGGCCGTATTCAGGTGTCGCTTCTATTTGTCGAGCGAGATCATCCATATCATTGTGGGCATATCGCACCACTCTGGCACGGCTCAAACGACAACCGTCGATAATGCTGGCATGATTTAGTTCATCAGAGAAAATCACATCATCACGCCCAACAATCGCCGGTATGGTAGCTAGATTGGCCGCGAAACCACTCTGAAAACTGATACAAGCCTCTGCTTTTTTGAATGCTGCCAATCGGTTTTCGAGTTCAATATGCAGCGACATCGTACCGGCAATGGTACGCACTGCACCTGGTCCGATCCCATATTCATCAATCGCTTTTTGGGCGGCGGCCCGAATGCGCGGATGATTGGCTAAACCTAAATAGTTGTTAGCACAGAAATTGAGCAGGGAACGGCCGTCGATCGTCACACGTGCATCCATCGGTGAATCAATTATGCGGATATGGTTATAGAGACCTGCTGCCTTGAGTGCATCTATCTCTTTTTGGATCCAAGCGGTTTTTTGTGGGAGGGGGGTCATTTTTTATGCTCCTTGTTATTGAGCAAGTTTGCAAACTTGCTCTACAGTCATGGTTTACATTGCTGTGGGAAAATCAAAGAATTTTGTTTCAAGGTTGAACTTTGTGGTGAGATGTTGGCCGAGAGCCTGTACGCCAACCGTTTCGGTCGCGTAATGGCCGGCAAAAATCACATTGATGCCATAATCAGAGGCCGCCCAATAATTAGCATGTGAGGTTTCGCCAGTGATAAAGGTGTCTGCACCCAAACGCTTCACTTCTGCGACCCGATCGGCGCCAAAACCGGAGACGATGGCCAGCCGGCGCACTTCCTGTGGGCCATGCGCCAACAAACGCGCTTTTGTGTGTAATTGGGTATTGACATTTTGTAGCAAGGCGTTGATATTTGTTTTCATGTCTCCCAGCACCCCGATTTTGACACCGCCGGCTTCAAACCACCAATCAGTTACATCTAGGCTAAACATTTTTGCCAGGACAGCATTATTGCCAACTTCTGGATGGGCATCCAAGGCCAGATGGGCCGCGTAAAGATTGATATTACTACTGAGCAGTAAGCGTACTCTTGCGCCTAATGGGCCACGAATTGGTTCGACGGTGCGCCAAAAAATGCCATGATGGACTAGCAGCATATCTGCTTGCCAGGCTGCGGCGGCTTTGATGGTGTCTGGTGATGTGTCAACGGCCGTAGCAATTCGTTTTACATCAGCCGGGTTTGCTTCGACTTGTAATCCTTGGGGACCATAATCAGCAATGGCATTAATCTGTAAATAATCGTCTAAATAGGAAACTAAGCGTGAACGATCCATTTTTACCTGTCTTTTTTGCTGCGCATTGCACCTATTACATGAATTGAGCGGTTTTAATTGGTGTCTAGACGCAGGAATCGTGAGTATCCAAATGTTGCATAAATTGTGGTTGCCGACAAACCTGATCTTTTAGTATACTTCACGCGTTATGAGCAGAGACGGCCTTTTGAATGAGCCTGTGCTCATTCTGAACATAAACTTTGAACCATTACACATATGTAACACGAAGCGTGCGTTGGCGCTTGTCTTTGCAGGTAAGGCGGAGATTATCCTGAACGGCCGTGGCATGATCCGCAGTAGTACGGCCGAATTTGAAGCGCCTTCTGTGATTCGTTTGGGGCATATGATCAGACGCCCACGCCCAAGAATCTCCTTGTCTAAGCGTGAGATATTGCGTCGTGATGATTTTACGTGCCAATATTGTGGACGTAAAGGGCGACATTTAACATTAGATCATGTCGTCCCTCGTCACCAAGGCGGCCCGCATACATGGCAAAATTTGGTCGCCGCTTGCATGTATTGTAACCGGCGCAAAGGCGGCAAACAGTTGAGTGAAGTTAATATGCATTTGCATCGTCAACCGTTTGAGCCGAATGCAACGGCCGTTTACCGCTTTGGCCAACATGTCAAACAGAATGAAGCGTGGGCTCAGTTTATTGAAGGCTGGTAACAGCCTATCGTTGTGCCTCGTTTGCGCTTGCTAGTTCAATAATTTTGTCAAGCCCACGGTCAATTATATCCTCTAATTCTCTCGCCATGCTTTCATATGCTTTTAGCGGACCGCCGTATGGGTCTTCGATGCTAAATGCGGGGCCAACCATTTGCGAAAGCAGAAATACCTTGTCGGCATATTCATGAAATTCAAAACGTAATGCTTCTGCATGGCCAGTTTCCATGCATAAAACCAAATCGGCGTTAGCCAAATGCGACAATTCCACCATTCGAGCTGCATGCTCACTGATATCCAAGCCATACAGATTTTGGGCGACAATGACACTATTTTGAGAGGCTGCCCGTTTTTGCTGTGCCCAAGTTCCGGCAGAGCTGACCGTCCAATCTAGAAGTCCGCGTTTATTAAGTCGATCTTTTAAAAGCGCTTCAGCGACTGGAGAACGACAAATATTCGCTGTACAAATGAAGAGTATGTGAGCCATAAGTTGTTTTAAGTTACCTTTACATTTTTAGCAGTTCAGCCGATCAGCCAGCCGGCAATTTAACTTAGGGGTTGCTCGTTTTAACTTTGAATATTGATAAACGAGCAAACCTTCGCGGATTCGTTGTTGTCAAAGGTTATTTGTAAATGAATCCTTAGTAATCATCTAAAAATAACTTCCCGTTTTGGCTTGTAGTAACCGCTTTAGCGGTCTGGACGGCTAAAGCCGCCACTACGAACTTATTTATGGA
>JAGRDI010000155.1:0-5162 GCA_020432765.1 Anaerolineales bacterium
GCGTGTGTGGTCGCTTGTCCAAGCGGAGCACGTATCTTTGGTGATTTAAATGATCCGACATCACCCGTGAGCGTGGCTTTAGCCAACCATACCGCCTATCGCTTACGCGAAGATTTAGGAACCGAACCCCGTGTTTATTATTTGCCGGTACATGAGGAGACGAGCGAATGTCTAGTCGAAGCTTAGGATTTTTGAAAAAACCGTTTTTCTGGTGGATTGCCAGTTTGTTATTGATCATTGCAGTTGGCCTTGCTGCTGCGGTTAAGGTGTTTACCCAAGGCCTTGTCGTGACCAATTTAACGGACCTGGTTCCCTGGGGGTTGTGGATTGGTATTGATTTGTCTTCGGTGGCGTTGAGTGCAGGTGCTTTTCTGCTTTCAGCGGCTGTGTATTTGTTGGGGATCAAGCATTTGCGTCCGGTTGCAAGAACGGCCGTTTATATGGGACTCATTGGCTACAGCATGGCCGTGATGACTTTGTTGCTTGATATCGGGCGTCCTGATCGTTTCTGGCGTGCAATAACCAATTGGAATATCCACTCACCTTTGTGGGAAGTCACGATGTGTGTGACCATTTATCTGATGGTGTTGGCATTGGAAGTCGCCCCGATTATTGGCAAGAGTGACTTTATGCAAAAGCGTTGGCCTGGAGTTGGCAATCATCTAAGTGCCATTCACGCCATCGCGCCACTTTTAGCAGTACTTGGTTTGGGTCTTTCCATGCTGCATCAATCATCTCTGGGGGCAACATATGGGGTGCTTAAAGCCAGGCCTATCTGGTATCGACCGGGGTTAGCTGTTTTGTTTATTGTGTCGGCCATGGCAGCAGGGCCTGCGTTGGTTGTATTTGCTTCGGCCGTATCCGCACGCCTGACGCCACGGGCAAAAATCAATAAAGATTTATTGGACCAGGTATCGCGTTTTATCGGCTGGGTGCTGGTTGGTTACCTGTATTTACGCTTTTGGGACGCGCTTTCGATGAGCTACACCTATGAGCCGGCACGCAGCGAAGGCTTAATCTTTCTGACCAAAGGGCCGCTGGCGCTAAACTTCTGGGTCGGCGAAATCGCTCTGGGCATTATTATTCCGATGGTGATTTTGTTAAATCCGAATTGGCGCAAAATGCCACGTTTACAAATTCCGGCGCTGGCGTTGGTTGTCTTGGGTCTGGTCATGTACCGTTGGGATACAAACATGGTTGGCCAGTTGGTGGTATTTAATTACATGCCCCAAGAATTCGTGCCTCAATTTACTACCTATATTCCTTCACTTGTTGAAATTGCGGCAGGTGCGGGTGTCATTGCCGTTGGGCTGCTGGTCTTCACGCTGGGTGTGCGTTATTTGCGCATAATTGATCATAGCGAAGTAGTTGTTGACGAACCGGTTGATATGCCAATTCCGGCTATGTCAACCGATTAACTCGATTGTTTTATTTTGCCACGGATGCGCATGAATTATCACGGAAGAAACGAACAAGAAATCCGTGAACATCTGCGATAATCCGTGGCAAAAGTATAAAAAGATAGGCAATGGACGATTTTCAAGCTGCTGGTATCATGATTCTCATGTTTGTTTTGCGCTGCGTTGCGCCTTTGGTGTTGACGATGGGCATTGGTTACGTGATGAATCGCATGGTGGACAAGTGGGAACGTGAGGCAAATGCCCAGAATGAACGCTTGTCTGAATCTGAAAAACCGGCCACGGTTGAGTTACCAGGCGTTCAGAAACGGCCGTTGTCCTCTCTGCCGTGTTGGTTAACCATAGGCTGCAGCCCGGAGCGGCGCAAAAACTGTCCTGCCTACCTACAACGCGATAAACCATGTTGGGCGGCGCGTTTAGCAGTTGAAGGTGTGCTGCCTGCCGATTGCCCTGATTGTCCGGTTTATCAACAAGCTCATGCTTGATCTTGCCCCTGGTTCAATCATCCAAATCAATCAGCCCTTTCTTGATCGCATATTTCACCAGATCAATTCGATTGTGCATATTTAGTTTGCGCATGATATTTTCGCGATGGCGGTCAACGGTTTTGATGCTGATGACCAATTCTTGTGCGATTTCGGCATTGGTAAACCCCTCGGCAATTAGAGTGAGTACCTCAATTTCACGCGGTGTCAGATCATTTTGTGGCCTATCGTCATCCGCTGCCGCCTCGTCTTTCTGTAAATAATCTTGTACCAGATGCGCAGCCAGCGAAGGATATAAATAGACTCCGCCCTGATAAACTGTGCGAATGGCGTTGACGAGTTCATCTGGGGCGGCACGTTTGGGCACATAGCCAGATGCGCCGACTTTGAGCATTTCAAAAAAGTATTGTTCATCCTCATACATGGTGAGTGCGAGAACGGCCGTTTCTGGCAAAATTAGTTTGATTTCACGGGTAGCTTCAATGCCGTTCATGCCAGGCATCTCGACATCCATCAGGATAATGTCCGGCTTGATCGCTTGCGCACGCATGACCGTTTCCAGTCCATTTTCTGTTTCCCCGACAATCTCCATATCTGGCTGTGCTTCCAAGAGCATGCGTAAGCCTGAGCGGACAACTGCGTGATCGTCAGCCAACATAAGTTTTATTTTTGGCATAAATTAGTTCCTTTGTCACCTAACTGATTGGTTGCCAGGGAATACAAACTTGGATGATCGTACCCACTTGAACTTTTGACTTAATAAAAAAACTACCTTCAGATAAAGCGACACGTTCTTGCATCCCTAACAATCCCCAGGCTTCACGGGATTTTGAGCTTGAATCCAGCGCTTTGTCTGTATCAAACCCACAGCCATTGTCGCGAATGCGCAGACAAAGATGCGCCTCCCGAAAAATCAGCTTGACCTTCACCTGTGTGGCTGCGGCATGTTTTGCGATATTGGTCAAAGCTTCCTGCGAGATACGGAAAACAGACATTTCAATATCATTATCGATTCGCTGTTGTGTACCAGTGACGCTAAATTGGGTGCTGACATGGGTGCGTTTTTCAAATTCTTTAATTTGACTGCGCAGTGCCGAAACCAACCCTAAATTGTCGAGCAGCGACGGCCGTAAATCTTTGACCAAATTCTGAATCTCTTGCAAAGTCTGTGCGTTTAATGTGCGCAATTCACCCACTTGGCGAGCTGCCAATGCCGGGTTCTGCTCGATATTATCGCCGATAGCTGCTAATCCGAGCCCCAGTGCCGTCAAAGATTGGCCTGTGCTGTCATGGAGTTCACGGGCGATGCGCTGCCTTTCTTGTTCCTGTGCGGCCGTTACCTGATGGAACAATTCGCCGCGCAAAGCTTCCCGTTCTTGCACTTGCTGATAGAGGGTCGCATTTTCAATCGCGATGCTCAATTGGCCGGCAATTGCGATAAACAAAGCTAAATCTTGGCGTGTAAAAGCGTGTGTGTGTGCATTGACACTTAAGATCAGACTGCCGGTAACCCGATTATGTACGACGAGGGGCACGCCTATTGTGTGCCCACTAGCCGCCACAGAAAACGAATTTTGTCCGTTTTCTGAACCGATTATGTGGCTGACTTCACCTAGATCGTTGATATTTGCACCATCACACCAGGCCACATGACCAGTTTTAGCAACATATTCGCCCAGACGGCGTGTATTATCAAGTGAGCAGGCTAACAGATTCTGCCCTAAACCATCATTTTCTGGATAGCCAGACCGGGTGATGATTTGCAACGGCCGTCCTGCCTTCTCACGCAGCATAATCATACCACCATCGATACGGGGTAGTGTGTCAAAAATTTGAACAATGGTTTGATGCAAAAGCGTGTCGTGATCAATTGTCGCTGCCAAACTGCGTGAAAGCTCATACAAAATAGAAAGTTCGTTAATGGCTTTCTGTAATTCCTGGTTGAGCTGCTCTGTCTCCTGTGTGGCTTTCAACTGTGTCGCCAGGGCTGCTTGTTGGGCTGCCAGACGTGCCTCATTGGCTTCTTCAAGTCGTTCTTGGGACTCAACTTCAAAAGCCCGCAGTGCTTGTATGATGAATAGCGCCATCACTGCCGCCATCACTGCCCGAAAAAGCTGCACCGGAAAACCAAACAGTTGGAAAAACAACTCCCCATTGATGACATTCGCAGGGAAAAGGAAACTGGGCGTTACAAACAACTGGCCGATGACCCCATATAAGGCTAAAGCAACGGCCGCTCCCAACAAGGCACGTCCAAAATCAGGCATCCCCCGCGCTTGAAAGGCTCGCTGCTCCAACACAATTGCCCAAGCTGCCAATAACGCTCCGGGAATACCAATTATATAACGTGCTAACACATCACTGGCTCTGATAAACGCATCTGCATCGGGCGTATAAATCAAGCGAGTCAACAGGACACTTGCCAGCCAAAAAGCAGCTAACAAACCAGCAGCAATCCACGCCAAAGTGCGTTCGCTGCCATTTTCGACTCGATTAGAATAAATGAGACGAATACCAAACACCACCAAAAAAGCAAAAGAGAGAACCAAATCGCCAATACGCAGCCCATTAAACAAAAACGATTGTTCAGGCGACAGACTGCTAAATTTGCCCAGGCGGTCGAACATATCCATCCATTCATGCAGCCCGTGAATCATGCCAAAACCGGCCAAAAAAACCATTGCGCCCGCGATACGGAATTTGGATGAACGGCGCGACTCTAACCAGACAGCCAGGCCCATGCTGAAAAAAGCCAGCCCATAAAAGAAAAAAACGACATCAATATGGCGCAGAAATATGGATGAAGAATCAACCATGGTGTTGAGAATCCTGTTGAGGAATCGTTTGCAAATAACTCTGCAAAAAGAAAATGATTCCTCTCAAGCAAGCGCAGTTTTTCCGCTCAAAATACAAAACTGGTGTCTGGCGAATTCTAGACTTGTCAGACTTCTACCACGAGTCGCATGTGAGCAAATTGGTCATAAAACCTGACAAGTCTCCTCTGGTAAAATAAAAAACGCCAGTGTCCAATACAAAAGTTAAAACTGTACTTGCCTAAACCTCGCTGGTTAGTACGTAGCTCGATTATACCAGAGAGTAGATTGCACAGGAACCAATTTTACAGCAAACCTCTGCATGATTTCCATTATGTTGGCTGCCAATGATTATTAGGGCAGGATAAAATACTGTGGGGGTCGGTTTACCTGGATTATGCAATAAGATACCAAAGGGCAGCAAACCATCACGAGTCTCGCGGTTG
>JAGRDI010000155.1:5315-11059 GCA_020432765.1 Anaerolineales bacterium
AATGTCAGCATTTTGCCATCCCAATAGCCTGCCTCAATTGGTAAGCGGTTGTATTCGCCTGTAACGATGCCGCCGGAAACATCGGTAATGTTGAGATGATGAATACGGCCGTTGGCCATCACACGCCATACGCCTAATGGGAGCGTTGACGAATTATGATATATTTCTCCATGCCAAATGGCCGTTGCCGGAAAGCATCCTGCTTCATCTAAGTGACTCATGTTTTTTACTCCTTTGTTCATTGTCAAATGCGTCCACAATTTGCCGCATCTCCTCGGCCGCAACCTCAAAGCGCTCCAGTAACTCCCTGGCCGCAACCTGATGTGTATTTTTCTCTGATAAATACGTCAGAACACCTAACTGTTGTACGGGCACACCCAGTGCATGCATAAGCAATTCCCGAATAAGAAATTCATGATTTGCTAGTTTTTCGTGAATTGCATCAACTTCCAAATCGGTAGTGGGCACCGGCAGGGGTATTGGTGGAATTCGAGGACGAAGAAAACGGGCCAACTCCACACTTGCAAACAGCTCACGGAAGAAATCCTGGAATTGTCTACAAGCCTGCTCTCTTACTTGTGGTGGCTGATTGAAATCATTGCATGTGATAAAAAGTTGTAACAAATCTGTCATTTTATTGTTCCTTTGTTTGGCAAGATCACCTTTTGCAAAACCTGTAACTGATCGAAATACATTTCCAACTATCAAGAAATCTTTGCTATAATCGAGCATAAGATTTTCATTTCATAGCAACCAAACAATAACAGCCAATCGTCTACTCAGCGTCCACTCGACGCATGCAGAACAAATTCGTGAGTAGTATGTACCTAAAATTATTGGGGGTGGTGCAAGTTAGTTGGGAAAAGGGCACGCCACCGCGCTTTCGTTCACAGCGCACGGTGGCATTGTTGGGTTATTTGGTCGCGGAGCAACGGCCGTTGACCCGCGAGTTCCTGTCCGCCCTGTTTTGGCCGGATGAAGACCCTGCCAAAGGCAAAGCCAACCTGCGCCGCGAACTGCACAACCTGGCTCAAATCTTGCCTGGCTGCTGGCAGACAAGTCGTGCTGAAGTGCAGTTTATGCCTGGGGCAGGAGTCGTCGTTGATATTTACCAGTTCCTCACTTATGAAAAAGCACAGCAGTGGCAGGAAGCTGCTAATTTAATATGTGGCAATTTCCTGGAAGGCATTTCGTTCACGGACAACCTGGAGTTTGAGAGTTGGCTGTTAGGTGAACAAGAGTACTGGCGGCAAAAAATGGTTGCTGTCTTAACCAAGGTAATTGATAATCATATCCAACGAGGGGCCAATAAACGTGCCTTGGAAAATGCCCACAAACTGCTGCAAATAACCCCCTGGGATGAAGCCGCCCACCGCCGGGTGATTTTGCTGCTGGCGCGCACCGGACAACGCAGCGCCGCCTTGAAGCAGTACATACATTGCCAAGAAATCCTGGCTGATGAGTTAGGTATTGAGGTCTCTGCGGAAACGAAAGCGCTTTATGACCGTATCAGGCGCAGCCAAACCTTTGCGCTGCACAATATCCCCGCCGCGACCACGCCGCTCATTGGCCGGGAGCAGAAGCGGGCGATGTTGGAAAGCTGGTTGGATAATCCCCACATCCGCTTGATCACGATTTTCGGTGCTGGCGGCATGGGCAAAACCCGCCTCTCGCTGTCTTTGGCACGCAGCGAGGCACAAGCGTGGGAAAATCCGGCAAGCGGCAAAGTGCGTTTTCCTGATGGCATTTACTTCATACCTATGGCTGCATTGAATGATGTGGAGCAAATGGTAACGGCCGTAGCCAATGCGCTCCATTTTTCCAATCAAGGACGAGATCGCCGTACATCTCAGCAGCAATTGTTAGATTATTTGCACAACAAACAACTGCTCCTCATTCTGGACAATCTGGAACAGTTGCAGGCGGAGGTGGGATTTTTGACATCAATATTGGAAGCTGCACCCAAAGTGCAAATCGTGGCCACCTCACGCGCACGTCTGCAACTACGTGGTGAACAGGTGTTGACTCTTGGAGGTTTGGATTATCTAGCACAAGAAAACAGCTCCGCTGGGCGCTTGTTCCTGAGAACCGCCCAGCGCATTCAACCCGATTTCCACTACAGCGTAGAAAACGCTTCTGCACTAAACTACATCTGCCGCTTGGTTGAAGGAATGCCTTTGGCCTTGGAACTGGCCGCCTCTTGGAGCGATGTACTTTCTATCACAGCTATTGCCCAGGAGATTAAACGCAGCCTAGATTTTTTAGAGACCAATGCTCATGATTTGCCGGAACGCCATCGCAGCATTCGCGCTGTGTTTGACAGCTCTTGGCAGCGACTGAGTTCCCAAGACCAAAGCATCTATGCGCAGTTATCAATCTTCGTCGGCGGATTCACGCGTGAGGCGGCTGAGGCGGTATGTAACGCTTCTTTACGGCTGTTGAGGCGGTTGGTGAGCCAGTCACTGCTGCAATATGATGCTGACAACGGCCGTTATCAACTGCATGAACTTTTGCGTCAAAATGCTGCAGAAAAATTAGTGAATGATCAAAATGTGGAAATCCGGCAACGTCATTTGGCATACTTTGCACAACTTGCGCAGAAGGAAAAAGCGAAATTTAATACAATCGCTTATCAGGCCAACCTCAATAAATGGGTAGCGGAATTGGGCAATATCATGAGCGCACTTAATTGGTCATTAGAAGATCACCCAAGCAGTCTTGATGGATTGAAGCTTGCCGGAGCTTTGGAGGATTTCTGGCTTGGGAGTGGTTTTGTACGCCAGGCACATGATTGCCTTGTGACATTATTCGGGTTTGAAACCACAGATGCACCTATGAAACCCCAGGCAATCGCATTACGTACTCTGGGTCGCCTCAAATTTCTACTGACAGGAAACGATGAATCGGCAATCACCCTTTGTCAAGAAAGCATGGCTTTGCAAGAAAAGTCTGGAGATGATAGAGAACGCATCCGGACTTTATGTAGTCTGGGTCAGATTGAACGCCAACGATTCAAACTTAAAGAAGCAGAAGATTACTATCAACAGGCACTTGACAGCTCAAATGAGCTGAATGATCTGTGGGGAAAGTCTACCGCTTTGCACGGATTAGGTGCACTGAAATTACAACAACGCGATTTTCGTAACGCGCTGGCTTTTGCAGCTGAGGGGTTGTCTATTGCTAAACAACTTGGCAGTAACGAAAGGAGTGCCCATCTTTTAACTCTACTGGGTATGGTCGCCATCGAACAACAAGATTGGTATAAAGCCTATTCCTTAACTGAGAAAGCCTTAAAGCTATATCAGCATATTGGCCACCGAAATGGAGAGAAAAATGCACTAACATCTCTTGGGGAAATCGCAAGGATCGAGGGTGATTATCTAAAGGCAGCGCAGCTTTACCAGGATAGTTTGATAATTGCTCGTGATCAAGGTACCCCTTGGGCGATTTCAATAGAGCTTTTCAATCTCGGACAGACCGCTATCTTGATGGATGAAACAGGCCAAGCTTTCGCTTACTTGAAAGAAGGATTTTTATTAGCTTCCCAACATTCCGATCCTATTCTTATCCAGACGTTTATTGAAGGATTTGCCAATTTAGCGGCATACCGAAACCAATCTCAATGCGCTGCTGTATTATGGGGCGCAGCAGAAGCGGCCCGTGAAAAGAGCAATGACGTTTTTGATATTGCTGATCAGCTGCAGCATGATCATTTTCTGGCAAGAGCCAGTCTCGATATGGATGAAATCACTTTTAAGCATTCGTGGCGTAAAGGCCGGCAAATGACACTTGAACAGGCAGTAGAATTGGCACTTACCATCTTTAAGTAACTTGCGGCTCTTGAATAAGAAAATAGCCATATACTGAGTGTTATCATTCTGCAAGGCAGTTTATGGGAATCTCCAGGCCATTACTGATTTCAACCAGCGAATCACGGATGATGGCTGCTGAATGGGGAACAATATGCTGATTCTCTTGCTCATCTACAAAATGCTGCAGATTGCATAATTTTTTGCCGCTCTTGACCAAATTGCCGGCGTCGTAAGCAGACCGGGCGGAATTTCTTTTCGCGACGAGGCTGTTGCGGATACCTTCGTTATCGATATCCGCCTTGGCAATCGCTTCATCCAGCAAACCCCAATGATAGTCGTCATTTAGCTGCTGAGCTAAGGCGATATTTTCTTCGTCACCGGAGGTAAACAGTGCATTGATGCTTAAGGAAGCACCTTCCGCGAGATAAGGTTGGATTATTGCAAGCGCCTGGTTGCGCTGCTCGACATCAGCCCACAACGCAACGAGCCAGGGAATGAGTTCTGCTGTGCTGCCCGGTTCATTTTCTTCTTGTTCAAGCCACAATTGATGTACGGCCGTAAATCCGGCCGGGTCAACATCAATGCCATAAAGTGCATGATGAGCATCAACAATTAACGGCCCACCTTCAATGAGGATCGCTGTTTGCACTTCGCTCGGCACCGCTGCCAATTCACCGGCTATGTTTGTGACAGTGGTGGTCACGGCCGTTTCATCGCCACTCTCCACCGCCAGCACCAGGTCAGCCATGCCATCTTGCAAAACAAGATTGCCATTATCAACAGCATACGTATTTACGATTCCTGTGATGCTTTCGAAAGCCGTCGTCATTCGTTCTCTGGCCGTGTTTATGCTGTTGGCTTGTTGATTTACCTGCTCAAGAAAATCAAACAATTGGGTATAGATTTCATCCTGGTTATCAATATCAGGGGATAATGGCGTTTCAACCAGTTCAACTTTGGTTATCCCCGGTTGTTGTACCTGAGCCTGGCTGAAATCAGCGGCAACGGTATTGGATGCACCTGCAGCTGGACCAACGGTCACTTGTTGTGTAATCGATTCACACATTGCCTGAAATGAAGAACACCGCGCAACGCCAAAACTGTCAACGCCGCTGAACCCTGACTGCGGCGTATACGTAACAATATAACTGGGGCCACCGCCAGCGATTGGGGTAATAACTGCTGAACCATGGTCAGGCTCACTTTCAATTTGCAAGTCAGGACCAGGTAAGGCAACATTATTTGAAAAGTAATTGATTTCAACGGGGGTGTTTTGCGGCGTATTAACATTGTTCACCGGGCAAAATTCAGAACAAATTTCGATAATTGGCCCTAAGAGCAGCTGAGCAACAATGACAACGATCGCTACCAAAACAAGAATGAGGGCATATTCTACCAGGCCTTGGCCTTTTTCATCACGTATAAAGTTCATAACCTTACTCCTCTACTACTGTTTACTTATTGTAAATAAATCTTGCAGCCACGCTTGCAGCGCGGCCAGGCTGTCGAAACGTTTTCGCTGCCGCGTGGCCACATCTTCCAGAATAAACTGCTGTGTTTGCCCATCGGTTAAATAGCGCACCAGGAACGCTGATTGTAAGCGCTGCCCAGGTTGCTCGGTTTTTTTTGATGAGCTATCGGCCGTTTCCCATTTCCTCTCTTCATCCATTAGAGTTACTTCTTGCTTAACTGCCCGGCGTTAGCATAAAATCAAATTCGCCCAGGCGTTGGCTGTTCCCCGATTCACCGCAGTTGTCGACACCGCGTAGAATATAGGTGTAGTTAGCAGCCGGGTTACCGGCTGCACCGCCATCTGTCCAGATGCTGCTCACACCGGTGGCGTAGGCAGCACCAGGCGTAAAGTACGGGTCATCAGCCGCACGGTAGACATTGGCCTGTCCACCCGTCCAGGCGAGTTGGACGTTTGTACCG
>JAGRDI010000156.1 GCA_020432765.1 Anaerolineales bacterium
GGCCGTGTCTTGCTTACTGCAATGAATACGGTCAATACCGATCATGATATTACTCGACATGCTGAATTAAACCTCGTCAGTTTAGCATCACAACAGCTTGATGCGGATACATTGGCAATGGTGACACTGTACACCAGTACCGAACCATGCGCCATGTGTGCAGGCGCTATTTACTGGGCAGGCATCCGTCGTATGGTTTTTGGCTGTTCAGCCACAAAGTTAGGCGAGATTGCTGGTGGCGAATTTGTCGTGCCTAGCCGTGATGTTTTCGCCTATGGCAAAACGTCAATCACCGTGATAGGACCTGTGTTGGCAGAACGAGCGGCAGAAGTTCATCAGGGATATTGGAAATAGAAGTGGATATGCAGTGCAAGCTACGGAGTACAAGGTTTTGTCTGGCCTGGCTCCTTTGCCCGTGTCTAGCTCTGCTCAAAATAACACAATGACAACAAACACATATCAACCAAAATTTTATCAACAAGAACGCTTTGCCTGGGCGGTTTTGGGATTCATTGTATTGGCAGTTGTTTTGATTGTTTGGTTAGCTCCGATTGAGCAAACGATTGGCGCGGCGATAAAATATGTTTATGTACATGTCGCCTTTACACGTGCTGGCATTTATGGTTTTTATTTGGCGGGCATTTTAGGCGTTTTGATTACTTTTACTGCAAAAAAGAGTTTACAAGCATGGACAAGTAAAATAGGATGGGTCGCTTTTCTGCTTTTCCTTATTGGCGGCTTAGTCAGCATTCTAGCACAACAAGCGACATGGGGGGGCAACCCCTGGTTTGAGCCGCGCAACCGGATGACGCTGAATATTTTGGCCATAGGTATGATCACCTTGATTTTGGCTGATTGGGTTCCCTGGCTGCGTGTACGCGGTTTATTGTATGTTGTGTTGGCTGGGTTTGTGGCCTGGTCAATTCCCAATACACCACTTGTCTTGCATCCAGGTGATGCGATTGGGTCTTCAACCTCTACGAGGATTCAGTGGGTATTTTTACTCCTGACCTGGCTGGTTATTGTGTTGGGCATTTGGATTGTGTGGTATTGGCACGGCCGCAGTCAAAAAAATTGACAGTATGAAATATATAAAAAAGGTTGCCATTTTACTTTTGTATCAGTAGACTTTATGCGTAAAAAAACTAACCTAAAGAGGTTTAACTGTGATTGAAGAACCTGAATTAATTGAAATTATCGAAGGGCCAACACCTGAATTCCACCCAAGCCCACAAGTCTGGCTGCAATCATTGCAGGAAGGCCCAGATATTCGTGATGTTGTGTTGTGCCAATTGCGCACTGGCAGCGGGAAAGATATTCAGGAAAGATGTAAAAATGCGTGGGAGCAAGGTCGCCCTGTTCGCCTAGATTTCCCCGATGATTTGCGCATGCGCCAACAAGTAGATGTGGTTGCGCTGCGTCTTTCTGAAGTTGAAGAAGGCGAACTGTTGACATTATGGGTCTCCCTACCCGTAGATTATGAAATCATTGCTGAAGACGGTTTTGATGACGATGACGAAGAAGATGACGACGACAGTATGTTCTTGTTCTAGATATCCCCGTAAACGGCCGCTTTCGCGCACTGCATGATCGTTTAGATACGCCAGTTGCGCAGGGTCAAAGCACCCATATCATTGTTCTTCCTCTCATTCTTGTGTTGCAGTGTAGAGGGTGTTGCCAACGGTAACAAACACACGCAAAGGGGTTTCGGCGACGGCGATGTCGGTTCCATTGGTAAAAGCATCACGCTGACTGCTATCAACTGCCCGATATTGGGCCAGGACGATGCCACCACGACTGATTTGGATGATACGGCCGTTGCCTGCATCCAACACAAAAACAGATGCATTTAAGCCACGTCCGACTAGTTTGGCCGCAGCCGGTTGCAGGAGGGGAGTAGAAAGACCATTTTGCAATAGGCTTTGTTCATCCCATTGAATACGTCCCGAGCGGGTATCATAATAGCGCAAACGGCCGTCGCTATATGCCACAATCAAACTGCCATCTTCGCTGTAAAGATCAATATCAACTGCTTGTTCCAAATCTGCTTCTGGCCCCAGGTCTAGAATGCGTTCTTCGGTGTCAACATTGAAGCCATCTCCATTAGGGAAATATTTCCAAATAGTTGCAGCTGCACTGTCTAAAACATATAAACGTTCACTGAACTGGGTAATGGCTCTAGGGGTATCCCACTCGCTGCTTAAGCCTAATGGGGCTGCACCGGTATCGGCAAAATTGGGGTAATAGGTAACCAAAGCACCATTTTCGTTTAGATGGTCAACCATGGCCAAACCATCCCGCGCAACGTTTAAACCGCTTGGCCGCCACATAATGTCAATAATATCGCCCACAACATGGTTACTTACTGTTGTGCCAGATTGTACAATGAGTTCGGGTTCAAGTGCCGCTGGATTAACATAAGATTCGTCGGTTGTATGTGCATAGACCTGATCGTTGGCGCCATCTAGGGTATAAATGCCACCACTTAAGCCTTCACGCAGCGCAACGGCCGTTAAACCAACATTATCGCTAAACGTGTGAAACGGCCGTGCCGATAAGCGGGTGACATCATCCAAACGATCCAACGCTTGCAGCGCCTCCTGGCGCATTTCGATCACATTCGAATCATCAGGGCGTAATTGATCCGCTTCCTCGGCTAAAGTGAGTAACTTATTATACGCTTGCCTTTGCGCGTCAGGGTCACCAACGGCTTCATTTGCTGCTGCGAGACTGGTCAGCATCTCTTGCCGAATTTCAGCTTGACGAAATACTTTGCCACGCTGTACATAGACGCCACTAACGATAACAGCCACCAGAATGGGAATGAAAATTGCTATCAGTACTGGCCAAAACCAACGAATAGGTTCATCTTCATCTTCATCTTGTGGTGGATTGAGACTATGCAATAAATTGGCTAACCAACCGGTTAAACGCGATAATCCCAGCACAGACCCGGCGGCTGCCTTGCGTGTACTGTAGCCTACGTCCACGCCTGACTCATAGACCTCTTCGTAGGTTTGTGGGGTTGGCGGCGGAAGTTGGCTGGCTTGTTGTGAGGAAACGGCCGCTGCAGAAGCGACGCTTGCCGCCACGACCGGCTTCACAACTGGCTGCGCACGCCGCGAGGAAACTGGTGCTGCTGCAGGAAAACTGGCTTCCGCTTCATCTGAAAACTCGACAAGTAACAAGCGTGCCGAATCTGAACTGATGATTTCTTTCAACTCAGACAAACCCAGAATCAGTTCGGTATCAACGAGAGCTGGTGCCAATGCATGGCTGGGTAAGTAGGCAATGCGCGGATCGGCCAGCAGCAGCATATCCCCCGGCAGCAGACGCAGATGAAAATAGCGGAAGTCGAGGCCGGCACTGCGGCCCAATGGTGTGATACGGTCGGGGCTGCGTGGCGGCAGCCGCTCAACACCAAAGTTGTGCCCGACCAAGGCCAGCGATTCACCGGTCTGCACGACAAATAATTCGTCGTTGTGCAAAACAGCGCAAGAAATTGCCCCTTCACGGCTTGGATTGACACCGCCCAGGTTCATGGTTAACAATTTTTGATTGGTTTCTTTGATCGCACGTCTTAATGCTGAGGTGACACTGCCGCTGGTTTGATAGAATTGTTTGCTGATTGTGGTGACTAAATTGCGACTTAAATTGGCGGTTTCACTGAGTTGTCCGGTGAGTGTAAGATGGATAAATAGAGTGTCTCTTTCACGACCGCGCATGACTTTTGCGGGGGCTGGTTGTGCCAAAATGCCAGGAACGGCCGTATCCTCTTGCGGTACGCCATCAATGATATACAACTGACCAGTGACAGCTTGTAAATCCATGTTAAAAGCATACAACAATGTTGCAATTTTGGCACGTTAGCAATAAAAACCTAAGAATTGATCAGCATCATTTCTACAGCCTTGATCCCATGTTGGATGTCATGCTGCACACGCGATAATTCTTGCTGCAATTTTTGTAATCGCAAAATGGATTCGCTTAATGAAAATGTGCCAGGATATGGTCCTGTTTGATGGGTTGATTCGGCCGTTTCGATACTATCGCATTGATCCGCTTGAATTTGTTCATAAAGCAGCACCGTTTGTTTGGCGGGTTTAACGCCGAGTTCTTTTTGCAAAACGGCCGTGCATTGTTCAAATTGGCGTAGCGCTTCTGTGCGATTTTTAGCCATATAATGCAAGCGCATTAAACGGCGATGGGTAGATTCGCGTGCTTGATCATAACGTAGGACGCGTAGCCCATACACCAGCCCATTTTCGAACTCTTTATGCGCCATGCAATAATCCATCAATTTATCTAGCATACTCAAATACATATGACTGAAGCGTGTGCGTTCAAACAAACAGTAATCTTGGTAGCCGCTTTCTAGCAAATCCCCAGTATATAATTCGACAGCATGGTGTAAATCTTGCACGATAAGTGGGTCAAGCTGCCAACCAGGGATATCTTTGATCTGTGAAAATGTTGTTTCAAATTCAACCACATCCAGCCAATATTCAGCATTCGGGTTGATTTGCACCCAATCAGCATCAATGTTCAGGAAATTTCCATTTGACAGCTCATTATATTTGTTTAATTCTGTTTGGATTTGCCAAAGGGCTTTACGCAAATACCCTTTTGACTGTGTGGATGTCACATCATCCCATAATAAATTGGCCAAAATTTCGCGTGAGTGCGGCCGATCTCGGTAAAGTAAAAGATAACAGAATAAAGCCTGACTTTTATCGCCGCCGAGTGAACTTAATATTTGCCCTTTGAAGCGTACCTGAAATTTACCAAATAGAGATATGCGAAACGATTGCATACAGATATCCTTGGGTCCTAAAACTTTAGCTGGTTGACCCACTAATTGGTGTTCTGTGTTGTTAGCGAGAAAGCGCGTTAATGTGTGCTGTGATTAATATTGTCAAAACTATCCGGTTTCTTGAAAGCGCGTGATTCAGATCAGATGCTGCAAGAAACCGGATGTTGAATGCTTGAATTACATAGATGTATTGCGTAGTGCGTAACGATTCTGATTGCGTACTACGCAATACTCACTGTTAAGAAATTATTGCTTAACAATTATCGGCAGATAATTACTGTGCAGTGGCGGCTCACCTCCATCTTCATAAATGATGCCAGCTGTGGCTGCGCTGCCAGATACATTGCCATTATCATCTCTGAACAGGACATATACCATTGCTAGTTCACCATCTTGCGTGTTTGTGGGCAACTGCCACGGGATACCTTGCGCAAATGGCTGCCAAGATGCACTGCCTAATTCTTCTATCGAATTAGCAATTTTAACCTGTGCAATATCTTCAAAAGCGGCTTCATCCTCAGGGGCAATAAAGCTTAAAACGACATTGAGGTTAGTGGTCTTGACCGCACCACCATTGATTAATACGGCACCATCTGGCATTGTGGCATCTTCGGCTGCTAAGCCTTGGTTGTCGAGGACGCGTGACCAATGATCTTGAGCGTCAATTGCCTGGAATTTGTAATGATACTGTGTGCCGAGGTTGGTGTTTGTGTCGACAAAGAATCCAGATAGGTCCTCAATATCTGCGATCAATGACCAGGGGCCATTGGGATTTGTGCTGCGATGGATGAGGGCGCGTACATATTCGGGCTTCACATCATAGCTCAGTTCGACATCGCCACCATCTTGGGGATTGGATGCGAAGAATTCTGGCGCTACGATTTTGTCGTCCGTGGGGTCTAATGGATTCAAGCCTTTGCGGATTTCTGAGCCATCATTTTCACCACCGAAATCACTATCAGACAAGAACGGATGTGTGCCGGCGAAATATTCGTCGCCAGTGGTCAACAAATCCAGATCAGGATCGGCATTTGATGGACCATATTGTTCGTTCCATGAATCAGGAATACCGTCATTGTTGCCGTCTTCGCCTTCCGCCAGGGTAAAGGCGGTTAGCATGCGCCGCATGATATTGGTCTGATCAACATGCAAATCGACGATGTAAGAGCCTTCGTCTGGTGGCGGTTCTTCGGCTGGGAATTCTTCTTCGAGATCAGATTCGACTGCATTGGCTTGATTTCCGAGCGTATAGAAGCCACAGAACAAACCATCACCAGAACGGCCGTCGCTGTGTAATCCGTCATCATAGAACATCACAGGTGAAACGAGTCCATTTGGAGCTGTCACATCGGCCATCATAGCCACATTAGCCATTGCGAAACTTCTACCCTCAAATTGTGTCGGGAACAGCCCACATAATTGCACTTGGTCGCCTGTGCTCAGTTGGTGATTTGAGATTGGCAGCATAAACGCTTCCATTTGTGAATGTCCACCAACGGTCACCTGATAAGGTACTGGATTGTTTGGCCCACCTTGATGGCTCACAATCAACTTCCATTCACCCGGCTCAGGATTATCAATGCGCCAACCTAAGTGGTAATTGGGGAAATAATCTTCTATGGTATATGGTAGATTGGCGGGTTCAATGATTTCACCACTCGGAGTTTGCAAACGGAAAAGAATTTCGACACCCCGTTCGTTCCAATCGAGTACAAACAAAGCCTCTGTTGTGAATTCATCCAGCACAACTGAGTGGATTTGCTCATTGCCGCTGACAGGTAACATGCCTTTCTCAGAAAGGAATTCCTGCCTTCCTTCACCCAATCCTTGCATTGTCAAATAAGTACGGCCGAATGCCAAGGCCATATCATCGACTGTGTACGTGGGGGCATTTGGTGCGCGGCTGCTGGTGTTTGTGTCTACATAATACGCCGAACCACCCGTTTGCATAGCGACATCTTGCATCAGCGTTTCATTGGCACCGGGACCGATTGACAAAGCCAACACTTTTCCGGCTGCAATCACATCGGGCAGTACATCGGCAACGTAAAGGGATGCGGTTTCTTGGCCATCTGAGGCTAAAATCATAATACATTCTGTGTTGCCTGTGGGACTGGTATTACATTGATCGACTGCTTCGCCGAGGCCGTCACCAATAGCTGTGCCGCCTGTGGCAGTTAAGCCATCGATAAAGTTCTCCACGTCTGTTTTGTGGGGTAATGTGCCAAAGGCCATATTGATGGGGGTGGGATTGATATCGTGGTTATAGGCAACGGCCGCTAACCCTTCGGTATTGTTGGATGCATCATTGAACAAGTTTAATGCCGCCTTAGCCACTTCAATCTTGTCACCAAACATAGAGCCACTACGATCCATTACAAGGACGTTGTCGACACGCGTAGCATCATAAACGATCGCTTCCAACTCGTTGTCAGAAGCGATAACAGTGCTGGAACCAGGTTCTTCTAGTTCAACTTCGAGCGTGTAGGGGCCATTTGGCAATGTTGGAACCTGGACCAATAGAGCGTAAATTTCGCCTGTGAAACCGCCAGAGACGATTAAAGCTGGGGAACCGTCAATGTTTACATTGAAATCAGCGTTGGACAGACCACCCACAACCGGGCTGCTTGGCGAACCATCCGTTACTCGCACGAGCACGACTGACAAATCGCCTGACTGCACATGGTCGGGTGATAACTGTGTGGATTGCAGGATATTTAGAGAGGGATTTGCACACGAAAAGCTGATGTCAACTGAAGGTGAACTGCTGCCCAAGCTGCCTACAGAAGCCGCCAATTCAGCAATCTGATTAGAACCAGTGCCATTCAAGAATGCAACTGACCAATCGGTGCCTGTACCATGATAATGGCCGCCAAAGACATCACCTGTGTTGTTGACAACCACATCGTAGAATGCGGGTGTGCCGGGATTGTCATTATGGAAGGAAACAACCGGCACATCACAATCGGTTGCGTGGGGAGATGCAACAAAATGATTGACACCATAGCGAGCGATATTTTGGTTGTTGAATGTGGCGCTTGTGCCGGAGTCGATGGTGCCGCCCGGAACAGGAACGAGTGGTCCGTAAGCAAACAAATTTCCTGGCTCATCTTCGTCTAAGAAGTTGTAGCTGTCGTCGGGTAAACCGGAAAGGTCTTTGGCATACAGCGCAACTGCGAAATCTTGAAACATCGTATCAAAATTTGGGCAACTTAAATTGCCTAATGCATTGTTTAAGGCTGTCAGGCCATTGAGTGTCAGTGCAGAATCCCAAAGTTGCAAGAATGAATCAGCAACGCCCCGTCCGACCTCGTTATTGGGTGTGGAGCCACATTGCTCGGCAAAATAAGTCCACCACAGTACCGATTCATAACTAATCGTAGTGATATCACGGTTGGTATTGGATAGATAGTCGTTGACTTCGCGTTCATAGGTGAACGAATCGGCCATTGCGGCCGCATAATGATCCGAATCGGCCAATTTTTTATCTTCGCCGCTGCGTGCCATGCCCTCATGGAACCATATTTCGTCAAAGTTGTTGACAGTGCCGCGTAACTGCACACCCAAATGATCGAATTCATGACCGGCTACATTACGACCTAAGATTGTGCCGTGACCGCAGCCTTCCCACACGGTTAATTCATCATTGGTGCCACTGGGATAAACAACGCCATTACAACTTGTGCCGTTATCTATGATGCGTGCTTGCCATTTACTGCCAAACGGCACTGGTTGTGGCCAACCATAAGACACATAAACGGCGATTTGTTCGTCCAGGTCGTCAGCAAATTGAGTTGCTTGCGCCAGGGTTGTGGCTGCGCTGTCGTAATAGACACAAAAATCGGTTCTTTCTACTGTGTCCGATGGCCAACCAGCAGGTGCTGCATCGCAGGCATTGGGGATATATTCGGGAACTTTTGCCTGGGTGGAAACGACCGAAAGGGTGAATATAAAAAACAATATAATCAAGACTTTACGCTTTTGCGAATACATATTAAAGACTCCTATGTGATCCTTTACCTTGTGTTGTAATTCTTTTTTTTACTTGAATAGAGAAAACAACAATTGTGAATAAGAAACGTTTCTCTAGAATTGGGGGCAGTGATAGTACTTTGTTCCAATAAAATGTGATGCATCATATAGGGGACGAATTCAATTGCTTAAACCTTTCCTCGAATTTGTTGGTTTTTTTGGGGGAGGGCTGATTGTTTTATTTTGTCTGGGATTTCTGGAGGCGTTTTTTATTTTGCTGGAGGAGACTTGTCAGGTTTTATGATCAATTTGCTGGCATTCTACTCTTGGTAGAAACCTGACAAGTCTAGAATTCGCCAGACTCCAGTTATTGAGTGCCTATGGCTAGGCGGGCGAACTTGGTTATGGATACGGCCGTTCCTAACCCACGACTTTCTGCTGCTAACCAGTCTGCTACCGAAACCGTGTCGCGCTTACTAAATGGTTGCAGCAGTAAACAATTTTCACGATAAAATTTGCTAAGACGACCAGCGATAATTTTTTCTTTTATCACGGCTGATTTGTTTTTGCTTACAACTTGGGCTTTTAGTTGCTCTTGTTTTTCTACCAAAACCTCTAAAGGAATATCAGCAATGGATATGTATTTAGGTGCAGCAGAACCAATATGCAAGGCAAGATCATGGGCGATAGTTTGGATGGCATGCTCGGAAACGGTCGTTTTGTCTGCAACACTTAATTCTACCAGCACGGCCAATCGGCCTTCATCCTGCCCGTAACCTGAAATGGCACCTGCATGTACGAAGCTGTGGATGACCGTCGTGGGGGTGACTGTGTAACGAACCACTTGGCCCAGCTTGATGTTTTCACCCAGTTTGCCGATGAGCCCATTAATGGCAGCATGAATGTGTTGATGCGGATTAGAAGGGAATACGGCCGTATCCAAATCCTCGGTTGTCGTGAGTGCTGCATCTGACAATACAAGATCGGCAAGATTGTGTGCAAACACTTTGAAATCGGGGGTGAGTGCGACAAAATCTGTCTCGCAATTGAGTACAACTGCACAGACACTATCTGTGTTGGTTTTGACCACGACTAAACCTTCAGATGTCGGACGCTCCGTTTTCTTGATTGCCTTTTTGAGGTTTTTTTTACGCAAAAAAGCAGCTGCTTGTTCTACATCCCCGTGATGAGCGGCTAATGCTTGTTTACAGTCTAGAAAACCAGCGCCGGTTGCC
Organism: Anaerolineales bacterium; assembly: GCA_020432765.1. Lineage (GTDB taxonomy): Bacteria > Chloroflexota > Anaerolineae > Promineifilales > Promineifilaceae > JAACFF01. The sequence goes on from JAGRDI010000156.1 coordinate 10,021, forward strand.
TGTCTTAATTCTTTGATCAATACAGTTGTGTTGTTCATTGTAATCCTCCATTTTGGATATTAGGTTTTGCCTAAAAACAAAAAACGCGGACTAAACAGTCCGCGTTTTGTTAAAAGTGATTTATGTGGAGATAGATTCAGATTGAAGGCTGATCCACCTCAAGCATAGACGCGAACCGAGGCAAAGGCTGGCGTTCCAAACCTGCCATGGTGGTGGCTGTTAGATTGAAATCATCGTATGCGTGCCAGATTTTTTGCATGAAATTAATCACAGTTCGTTTACTCGTTGTCAGTTGATAGTTTGTAACTCGACGGTAATCTTAGCATAACGGCCGTTTTTAACAAATGACGCACTCACTCACGCCAGCCTATCGCGTAAAAACCACCCTCATTGAGCGGGAAGCTGCTGATCCAATTGTTGCCATTTAGTTGATCGGGATTGGGTGGCACTTCAGTGGTGACATCGACCCACTCACCATTGCTCTGGAAATAATGCAGCACGCGCAGTTGATCGCGTGCGACCCCTAACTGTTCGAGCGTTTCTGCACTATAAAAAAGTGTGACAACGACTGGTGTCGGTAATGATCCAGGCTCAAGGCCAATGCAGCCTTCGCCATCTGGATGCGGTTGTAAAACATCAATGTCTAGTGGCATACCAATGATGCCCTTGACGTCTTGCGGTAATAATTGGCGTAGAAGTGTGTCATTGGCTGAGGGCATGATGAGCACATGGCTGCAATCGCCTGCCTGGGAGATGCCAGATGGGATATCCTGAACGGCATCAACCATGACATCACCGTCTTGGGTGGGGGCATCGGCGTCTTCATGGGCAGGGCCAACACCACCGGCTTGACGGAACCAACGGATGCGTTCGCCGAATTCAGGCACTTCGATACGTACAATACCATAGAGCGGCAGTTCTTCTGCAGCTGGTAAAGGCGTGAAAGTTGCCTGCCAGATGTCGCTGCCGATGGGCGTCATTTCTTGCAGCCAGGCCGCATCTTCGGCGCAGCCGCTGTTGGCATCAATGGCACACAGATGGGCGATAGGGGTGGGCAGATTGCTGTGTGTCAAACTTTGGAAGATGACTGTTAATTCCTGGCGTGGTTTTTCAGGATTGGGCTGCAGGTCGAGAATCGTGTGCCAGGGGTCTTGGACGGCAACTACTTCGAAGCCATCATGTATGGGTTCAATTTCGCTGTCAGGCGGCCAATACTTAGGAGCGTAGGTGTATAGTTCGCCAGGTTGTTCGTCTGTGGGGCTGCGTTGAACGCTGACGTGCAAGCGATCTGTGTCGTTGACATTCAGTATAGTCATTGAGCCGATGTAGTTTTCGGGCTCGGGTCCGAAAACTGGCCGACCCTGATGGTGAATCCGGCGTGGGAAGAGTGAAACGGCCGTATCCTCCAATAAATATACCTGCGAAGCAAAAGCTGCACCGAAATCAAACCCCTCATCAATGAACACATCTATTTTTGGCTCACGTAAATCTGTAGTTGGCGCTGTCCAAGTTCCTGCTTTACGGA